>JAYTSC010000397.1:0-5923 GCA_043745885.1 Bacteroidota bacterium
GTTAATACCAAATATGATTTACTACCATTTAAACCTACACAGGCTGAACTCATATCAATTATTCTAATAATAAGTGGAGTTGTGTTCATCTATAAAAGCTGGAAGAATCACCTAAAAAAGAATAGTTCTGAATAATTAAGTTTAAAAGTAATATCATGTAATAGCGTCTGACAAAATTGTCAGACGCTTTTTTTATGTTGATTATGAGTTACTTATATAATATTAAATTTATAATTTTCTAAACAAAAAATAATTTCATACCATTTATCATGATTTTTTACCGTTAAATACAAAACTATGTACTATGCTTAACATAGTTCATAGTTTTGACTTGTAATTAGTAACGACTAGAACTAAATAATTTATAAAAAACAAATAAAAATCAAAGAAAAATGAAAAAAATCTTACTAACACTAAACGTCTTAAGCTTAGTAGTTATTTCTATTGTTAGCCGGGCACAAACTCCGGTAGAGGGCAAAATTGATGGAATGGTTACTTGCTTACAAAAACCTATCGAGTCTGCATCTATTTGTCTTTTGAAATCAAAAGACTCAACAGTTATCAAAATGGCTGTTTCTGATAAATCAGGTCAGTTTTTGGTAGAAACCGTAAAAAAGGGTAAATATTTACTATCTGTTCAAGCGCTGGGGCATAAGAAATATTTTAGTCCAATATTTGAAATTTCTTCTTCATCTGCCAATTATTCTGCAAAAACAATTGAATTACAAGTTGCCAGTAAAGAGTTAGCCGGTGTTACAGTTGTTTCACAAAAACCGTTAATAGAACAAAAAATAGACCGTACCATATTAAATGTGGATGCTTCTATTACCAATGAAGGTAGTTCAGCCTTAGAAGTGCTGGAAAAATCTCCCGGCATTACCGTGGATAAAGACGGAAATATCAGTTTAAAAGGAAAAGCTGGCGTTCAGATTATGATTGATGGCAAACCCACTTATTTGGCAGGTCAGGATTTAGTGAACCTGTTACGCAACATGCAAAGTAGTACTATGAATCAGGTAGAAATTATGACTAACCCACCGGCTAAATATGATGCAGCGGGTAATGCCGGAGTCATTAATATCAAATCAAAAAAGAATAAGCAAGTAGGGTATAATGGAAGTGTAACTGCTTCCTATGGTCAGGGAGTGTATGGTAAAACAAATGAAAGTCTCAACTTAAATTATCGTGCGGGCAAAGTGAATATTTTTGGAAATGGCAGTTATTCTTATCGTGAGCAATTTCAGGAATTATCTATTCAACGTAAATTTGTTGATGTTGGCACTAAGGCTATTCTTTCAAACTTTGATCAGGTCAATACGTTGAAAAACAATGACGAATCCTATAGTGGGAGAATAGGAATGGATTATTTTGCTTCGAAAAAAACGACCATTGGTTTTGTTGTTAATGCCGGGGTTATTGATGCAAATTTTTCAAGTAATAGTGCAATTAACATTGCTGACCCTCTACAGGTATTGATGAGCCAAACAAAAGGAATTTCATTAAATAATGATAGATGGAATAATTATAGTACCAATCTAAACTTCAAACAAGTATTGGATACTACAGGTTCAGAACTTACTGGCGATTTTGATTATTTTCAATATAAATCTTCCAATAATCAAAGTTTATCGAATAAATATTTTAATGCTATTGGAGGGCCCTTACCAGGCTCTAGGCCGGATACTTTATTAGGAAGTTTACCTCAAATGATCAGCATTTATAGTGCTAAATTAGATTACCTGAAACCTTTAAAAAATGGAGCAAGGTTCGAAGCTGGTATTAAATCAAGTTTTGTGAAAACGGATGCTAATGCGAGATATGATAGCTTAATAAATAATGCATTAGTAAATGACTACAATAGGAGTAACCATTTTATTTATGATGAAAATGTGAATGCAGCATATGTGAATTATAGCCGTCTTATCACTAAAAAAATTAACGGACAGTTTGGTTTACGCATGGAACATACCCATTCAAATGGTCAGCAGTTAACAACCGGTGAAGACTTTGCCAGAGATTATGTAAAGTTTTTCCCAACCGCCTATATCCAATACCAGCCAAATCAAAAAAATTCTTTTGTAATAAATTATGGAAAAAGAATTACCAGGCCTGATTATCAAAGTTTAAATCCTTTTGTCACTTTCTTGGATAGATATACCTATGAACAAGGAAATCCTAATTTACAACCACAGTTTAGCCATAATATTGAGTTAACACACACGTATAATAATTTCTTAACCACTACCTTAAATTATACCCACACCACAGATATTATTCAACAAGTATTGGAACAGAACAATGCAAAAAATGAAACATTTGTTAAGCAGGCTAATATTGCAAGCCAACGCCAGTTTGGAATTTCTGTCAATGCATTTTTCCCAATTAGTAAAGTTTGGTCAAATAATATCTATGCCAATTTATTTAACAATGAATTCAATGGAATGGTAAATGGTGATGAAGTTAGGGTTGGGGCTACTACTGGTATGTTCAACATTATGGAACAGTTTAAATTTAATAAAGGCTGGGGAGCTGAGCTAAATGGTTTTTATAGAACCGCAGCAGTGGAAGGCGTATTTAGAATTGGGGGCTTTGGTGCAGTGAACATGGGGATTAGTAAGCAGGTGTTAAAAAACAAAGGATCTGTAAGGGTAAATGTTCGCGATATTTTTTGGTCAGAAAGAATACAAGGTGAAAGTAAGTTTGGCAATATTGATGCACAATTTCAGCAATACAGAGATTCCAGAATTTTCAACCTGTCATTTACCTATCGTTTTAGCAAAGGAAAAGTTGCCAATGTACAAAGTAAAAGGGGTGGAGCAAACGAAGAAGCAAGCAGGGTTAAAACAGGAGAGGGGAGTTAGGAATTATGAATTAGGAGTTTTACACTCTTTATATGAAATGATTTTACTTTTGCTCATGTGTATTAATTTTATACAATTTGCCCTGATGTTTATTGGGGCTTTTTGTTGCCATGGTTTGAGAATATACAGAGATTAGGTTTGTATTTATGAATAGTTAGATATTTGGTTACTTAAATCCCACATTGCTATGATGATAAATACTTACTCGAAATGCGAATGCTTAATTATCTTTGTAAAAATTAGTTTCTATGCCATCTTTTGATATTGCCAGCGAGGTAGACCTCCAGTTATTGGATAATGCCGTTAATACGGTAAAAAAAGAGATTAGTACCCGTTATGATTTTCGAGGTTCTCCGGTTACTGTTGAATTGAATAAGAAAGACTTCAAAATCATGCTGGAAGTGGATAGTGATATGAAAATGAAGCAATTGATCGATGTGTTAATCAGTCGTACGATGAAGCAGGGCATCGATGCGGGCGCTTTTGATTTTACGAAGGATGCCTATCCTAGTGGCAAGGTGGTTAAAAAGGAAGTGGCTGTTAGAAACGGCCTTAAACAAGATGATGCTAAGAAGATAGTAAAAATGATAAAAGAAGGGGGATTTAAAGTGCAGGTGGCAATTATGGATGATATCATTCGGGTTACCGGTAAAAAACTAGATGATTTACAGGAAGTGATAGGTAAATGCAAAACCGATAATTTTGGTATTCCGCTTCAGTTTGTGAATATGAAGAGCTAAAAACTGCTCTTTTTCGTTAATTTTAAGCTGAAAATGACCAGATTTCATTTGGTTTTAATCAAAAATGGGGGTAATTTTGCAGTCCTAAAATAATCGTACGGCCAAATCCGTACCTCCTAAATTAAAAAACATGAAACAAGGAATCCACCCTGAAAATTATCGTTTTGTAGTGTTCAAAGACATGAGTAACGGTCATACTTTCCTAAGTAAATCAACTACCAATACCAAAGAAACCATCAAATTCGAAGATGGTAAAGATTATCCTTTGGTTAAAATAGAGATTTCAAATACTTCCCACCCTTTTTATACCGGTAAGAACATGCTGGTAGATACTGCGGGTCGTATTGATAAGTTTAAGAAGCGTTATGCTAAGAAAGCTTAATCTCAAAAAAGCTAATAAAAAAAATCCCGCTCTAATTGTAGCGGGATTTTTTATGACCCGATACCAGCCTTTTGGTTGTAAAAAGTTTTGTAAACAGTATCTTTATTCTTGTAAACTTTATCAATGAAACTAGATATACTTGCCTTTGGCGTACACCCGGATGATGTTGAATTAGGCTGTTCCGGCACTTTGATGGCTTCCATGGCTGAAGGGAAAAAAGTAGGAATTGTAGACCTCACCTATGGAGAGTTGGGCACAAGGGGCACAATTGAATCGAGAAAAAAAGAAGCGAAAATTGCATCCGGTATAATGGGAATAGAAATAAGAGAGAACCTGGGTATGGCGGATGGTTTTTTTCAAAATGATGAAACCAATCAACGAAAAGTGATTGAAATGATCAGGAAATACCAGCCCTCCATTGTTTTAGCGAATGCAATTGGTGATCGTCATCCCGATCATGGGAGAAGTGCTAAATTAGTGGCAGATGCCGCATTTTTATCCGGACTCAGAAAAATTGAAACTTATTCAGAAGGTATTTTGCAAGTAATTTGGAAACCTACTTATGTTTTCCATTATATCCAAGACAGATTTATTCAACCATCTTTTGTAGTGGATATTACCGATTTTATGGATAAAAAAATGGAGGCAATTCTTGCCTATAGTACTCAGTTTTTTAATCCTGATTTAGAAGAACCACAAACGTATATTTCTTCTTCCAGTTTTTTAGAAACAGTAAAAGGAAGGGCTTTAATGCTTGGGAAACGAATTGGTGTTGGTTATGCAGAAGGGTATTATAGCGAGAAAACCATTGGCATTACAGGGTTTGATGCTTTTATTCAGGAAGTAACCTAGGGAATTAAAAGTTAAAAGTTAATAATTAATAGTTAGTAATTCAGGTTTAGAAAATAAGAATTAAGGAATTAATCATTAAATAAAACTATTTAAATGTCTGTAGTAAAAATTGGAATGGTGCAGATGTGTTGCACGGGAGATAAAGATGCTAATTTTTCAAAAGCTGTTTTGAAAATTAGAGAAGCTGCGGCTCAGGGTGCACAAATCGTTTGTTTACAAGAACTTTTCACTACCCAATATTTCTGTGATGTGGAGGACTATGAAAATTTCAAACTTGCTGAATCTATTCCGGGTGTTTCAACCGATCAGTTAAGAGCTTTGGCTGCAGAATTACAAGTGGTCATCATAGCATCCTTATTTGAGAAAAGAACACAGGGAATTTATCACAATACCACGGCTGTATTAGATGCAGATGGCAGTTACTTAGGTAAGTATCGTAAAATGCATATTCCGGATGATCCTGCCTTTTATGAGAAATTTTATTTTACCCCAGGTGATCTGGGATATAAAATATTCAAAACCAAATATGCAACTTTTGGTGTTTTAATTTGCTGGGATCAGTGGTACCCCGAAGCAGCACGTATTACAGCCCTCATGGGTGCCGAAATTTTATTTTATCCAACTGCCATTGGGTGGGCCACGGCACAGGATGAAGCTACCAATACCGAACAATACAATGCCTGGCAAACCATTCAGCGAAGTCATGCAGTGGCAAATGGCGTTCATGTAGTTAGTGTTAACCGAGTTGGCTATGAACAGAAGGGGGATATGAAATTTTGGGGAGGCTCATTTGTGAGTAACCCATTTGGAACTTTATTATACAAAGCCTCTCATGAAGAAGAGGAAGTTATGGTTGTTGATATTGATACTTCTAAAACTGATAGCTATCGAACACATTGGCCCTTTCTGCGTGATAGAAGAATTGATTCTTATGAGCCAATTTTGAGGAGGTTTATTGATGAAGAATAGTTGGAAAGTCAGAAAGTCCAGATGACCGAAAGTCCGAAAGATCTAAGTATTTTAATTTAAAATTTTATGTCCTTCAAATTTGAGAAATTGATTGTGTGGCAAAAGGCTTTGTATCTTTC
>JAYTSC010000398.1:0-2789 GCA_043745885.1 Bacteroidota bacterium
ATCGCTTCGCCACTCATTCGATAGTTAATTGAAACAATGGCATATCCATGGTTCAACCCCTTAAGCATTGGGTTGAGTTGCTCATCGGCTTTATCACCATACATAAAGGCACCACCATGAATACTAATAATAACAGGGAAAGGCCCATTCCCTTCATTAGGCAAATAGATATCTAATTTCTCAGCCGGCGATAATTTTGCATAAGGTATATCCAGCCACTTTCTTTTAATATTAGACACGTCAACTAATCCGGGTTGTGCAAACAAAACAGATGTAAAAACCAAAAAGGAAGCAATAAGAAGGGTAGTTAACGATTTCATACAAGTAATTTTTGATTAATCGAATATTTTTTTCGAGGTAAATTTCTATACCAACTTCAACAGTTCGATTAAGGGTATTATTTAAATTCTATTTACTCGCATACTTACCTATGAGTTTGATGACCAGATAATGACATAGTTGATTAATTAGCTTAGTTGTATTAAAAGAATACTGACAAAATTAATATATGGCTTCATTTAATAGCTTCAGGTTGAATTGCCTTACAATACCAATTTTGGTGGTAGTGCTAACTCTTTTTATTGCAACGTTATTTTGTAGCAGCAACAAATTTAGCCATCGAATCTTCCCAGCGGCTATCCGTTAATTGTCGCTTATTAGTTCCATCAGAATTCATAATAAAAACCGTACCGTATGGCTGAAAATTATTTTCATACAAGGCGGCTTCATCCTTGAACCCATAAATACCGCTGCTCCATAGTAGTTGTTTACCGTCTTCAGTCCACATAGCATGGGCATCGTTGGCAGGAGAAGTCGTCAACTGTTTCAGATCTGTTCCGTCGGGTTTAATTGTAAAAATATCAAAGTTATTTTTTCCAATTCTACGGGTAAAAGCTATCAAAGAGCCATCAGGAGACCAAAAAGGCAGGTTATCATATTCCGTTGTTAAAACGCTAACCGAATGATCTTCAAGATTCAGAATCCTCAATCCCATGTCTTTTTCGCCCCACACTCTGTAAACAATCTTTTTGCCATCAGCCGACCAACTTGGAAACCCAGAGTTGGGCATCCCATCTGTTAAATCGTGAGCTTGTGTTCCATCGTTTTTGACCACCATTATTTTAGCACCTTGTGTTTTACGTGACTGAAGATATCCACCATAACCGAAAGCAATCCATTGGTCATCTGGAGACCAGCAGGGGGCAAAGGCTACGCTACCACTTTCAGCGGGATATACTTTTGTCCTATTTGAACCATCAGGATTCATGGTAACTATTGAATTATCAACGTCTTTTTCAGTAACAACTAATTTACCATCTTTTGAAAAATTTGGGAAAACGTTTGTATAACGGTATTCGTAATTTGAATCCCAACTATAAAGAAGTTCGTTTTGGGGCCAGGGAGTATAATCTTCCCTCTCATAAATAACGCTTTTTCCGTCAGGTGACCATGAAGGTGACCGCATATTTCCAACAACCTTCATCCCATCGGAGTATACCAAACCTGCATTTGGCATCCCCTTGGTAAAATAAGCTATTGTGGTATCGAAAACATATTGTGGCTCTAATTTTAAACCTGGACCGGAAGTATGTTCTATTCTTTTACCTGTTTCAATGGACACCGAAACAATTTGAGAAGTGGCTTTCTTTGCAAGTGGTGGCCTTCTGGCATTCCAGGTTTCTTCAACAGGAATTTCGTAAAAAATTACTTGTTTTCCATCAGGCGACCATTTTGGTGAACCAGAACAGATGCCTGGATTGGATATGCATTTGAGCCCGGTGCCGTCAGGATGTACAATGTAAATCCTGAGTTCCTGAACATGTTCCCAACCCGAACCATTACCATGTCCTAACCATTCTGTATTTCTGTCAGAAGAAAATGCAATCCATTTTCCGTCAGGAGACCAAACAGGGCGAAAAAAACCATCGGGTTTTGTAGTATCACCTTGTATTTGCGATTGTCCCGTTAAATTGATTAATTTTCGAGTTTTAAGGTCAAGTATCCAAATATTGGCAGTATGAGTTTCGCGTGTTGATAGAAATGCAATTTTGCTATCATCAGGCGACATTGCTGCCTGATCATCCAATGCAGGATTATCTGTCAATCGTGCAAGACCAGTCCCATCAGGATGAACCATATAAATATCAGCCTGCCCTAAACCATTTCGTTCCGACGTAAAAATAATCCAATGTCCATCCAGTGAGTATGAAGCATGATAATCAAGAAACGAATCACTAAATAATTTATGCTCTGCCTTTCCGTCCCTATTCGCAATATATAGGTTGGAAGTTGTTGGCCCAATTCGATTCATTAACATTACAGGCTTAGCCGTTTCCTTTAAATTATTTAATTTGCTCTTTACTTGCGTATGTCCGCTTAAAAAGCAAAAAATGTAAAAAAATAGTGGTAAAATTTTAAACTTAACTGATTTCATAATCTATTATTTTTTTATGGATAATGTATGTTTGATTCTATAAATCTATTTTATTGATAAGAGAATTTTTTTAAAATGCCGCCAACTGGCAAAAGTTTGCTGTGAACAAATGAAATGGTGAAATTTAAATTCCTTAAGACTATACATTGAGTTTATTTCCTGCAAACAATCATGTGAGCGTTACAAGCGAAAGGCAACAAAAATTCTTTATCATGCTATACTTATTTTAAAGGATGCAATAAAATTTATTGCAAGAAAAAATATTCATCAGTTTCCTATGAAGGAATAAATACATCTCCTTTGCTCAACAACCTTGCTGTTCTTATCACGCCAGATCTATTAATGTTCAAATTAC
>JAYTSC010000399.1:0-3756 GCA_043745885.1 Bacteroidota bacterium
TTGTGCAGTTGAACGGCCAATACCAAAAATATAGGTTAGACCAATTTCTCCTCTTTTATTTTTTGGTAAGTCAATACCGGCAATACGAGCCATATTTGATGTTTAAATTTTAAAATGTTAAGAATTTGAAAATTGACGAGGGGCTTTTTCCTGTTTTCCAATTTTCTAATTGTTTACCCTTGACGTTGCTTAAAACGAGGATTCTTTTTGTTGATTACAAACAAAACACCTTTACGCTTCACGATCTTACAATCCACGCTGCGTTTTTTGATAGAAGCTTTAACTTTCATTACTTATTTTTTATCTGTTCCTGCATCAGGCTTTCAGCTTTGGGCTTTCGGCATTCAGCTTTAAAATTATTATTTATACCTAAAAATGATTCTTCCCCTACTTAAATCATATGGACTCATCTCAACCCCCACTTTATCGCCCGGTAAAATTCTGATGTAATGCATCCTCATTTTACCTGAGATGGTGGCCAATATTTCGTGACCGTTTTCTAATTTAGCCCGGAACATAGCATTGCTCAGGGCTTCTAAAATAACTCCATCTTGTTTGATCAGTGGTTGTTTCGACATACAATTTTTGGGGCTGCAAAGATACCACAATGCAACCGAAATATGAAAAATTAGTGGAAAAAAAACGTAAAAATGTGGAAAAACTTGCTGAATTATGGTCATTTTAGGCCTAGCCATGCCAAAATGGACCTAATTAAAGAGGTTAACAGGTAAAATCAGCTCCCAAATATTAGGCTGTGTAGTACTTCGGAACTCATTATCCAACAATCGACTATATCGGATCCCGAAACTAACGGGTTGCTGGTTCCACCATTTTGTATCAAAAAATATTTCAGTGCCAAGGGTACGGAAAGGATATGTAATGCCTGTTCTCAGACTTTTGCCCTCTGTATAATCAAAAAATATATTTGATCTAATTCGGTTAAAATACACAATATTGCCTAAACCCCAATCAGGATAGGCCAATGGAAAGTGATAATTAACCCCAATTTTCCACATGCGAGGGAAATCAACAGCCGTATAACCCCTGGAGAATGGGAAATTATTTGAAAAAAGGTATTGTTGAAGAGTATCCCTGCTTTGATAGGCTGCCGAAATAACCATACTATGGTTATTAAGTATACCGGGCACAAATAGGCTTCCGGTTGTTAAGAATTGATAGGCTGAAAATTGATTAATTGTGTTTTTATATTGGAATAATAAACTTTGTGCCCAATGAGGATAAATTTGTTGTAAAGCTTTTTGAATTTGTCCTGAATAGGTGAATCGGGAATACAAGTATTGAAAATTATTATTGGGAAGTAGTTTTTCGGCAATCCCAGTCCATTTGATTTGGTCTATATTATAAGTACTCGACAATTTCAAAAATCTGTATTGCTTACCTCCGGATAAATTTAATGGCAATTGCAATCCAAGATACCCTACTAACTCATTCCAATGTAAGCTAGTGTCTTTATTAAGTGTAGCAGTTCGGTCCCAGGTTTGACTAATACCGAAAATGGGCTGTAAGTAACTTCCTCCAAAAATGCCATTATAACCTACTTTGTGGCTTCCTTCATTTTGGTTGTAGGTATAAGCCAACTCAGATTGGAAAGTATTCAAAACATTCTGACCATACATGGTAAATGAATACTCCGGTTGCTCATAAAAAGGCCGGTAACTATGAAAATTGAATAGTCTGGAAGATTTGGAATATTTACCAATAGGGTAGTTTGTTTGGGGAAGTTGATTTAGTAGTAACCGATCTTGTTGGTTAAAAATGTTCGAAACATACAAACCGGTTAATTCAGACTTCATTGCCACTTTCTCCCAAATTGGGTTAAATAAGCCTAACCGATAACCATCAGCAGTAAAAGCTGAGGCTACTACTTTACCCCCCGGCTGTATAATTCCCTGGTATAAACCTGTTTGAAAAGATGCTAGTCTAGAGGGGTCGTTTGGTATGGCACCATCCACAATTGCCCAAAGCTCATCTCTTCCTTTGTATGATATTGAAAACAAGATTGTATCTTTTTGAACGGTCAAATAACCAATGATTTGATTGGCAAAAGGAACTAAGGTTTCTGATTGCTTATTATTTTTAGCATATTTAACTAATGACATCCAACCCTGTTCATTTCTTTCTACAACATAATAATGCTGATCATCTGCTGAGAATTTTGGGTGGGAGAATATGATCCCGGATTTCTCTATAGAATCTACCCTTATTCCGGTTGTATTCATTAAAAATAACCTTGACTCACCAGAAGGTTTCATTTCAACAGCCAATACCCGGTTACCATCATGTGAAATATCAGGGGAAGTAAATTTTGAATAGCTGACCAGACTGGTTTCTTCTTTTGTATTGATATCCAATAAAGTGAGTTTACTGAAATCGCGGTTACCCCAACGAATATCGGGTTGTAATTCAGCGTAAATTATTTTTCCATTATTGAAGGAAAAATAATTATCTGTTGAAATATTTTTAACAGCAATTTTCTCTTCTGTTTTATCAGCATTAATTTTGTAAAATGCAGGGGCATGTTTATTGCTGCTTTTTACAACGATAACTGAGCCGTTTTCTGCATGATACGGTAATTGATAATTAACCACATCGTTTTTACTGGCCGGCATCATCCATTCAGTTTGATTGATGGTAGTAGCTTTCCATTGGTCTTGAAAAAACAACATAGCATCATTTACAAACTGATTAAAAGCTATGCCCGTATATTTTTTAACAGCAGATTGAAAAGGATAGAATAAAGAGGTAAATCTTGCCGCATCATCAGTAACTTTTCGCCAAATATCTTCACCATATTTTATTCTCCCGTAGGCCACTAGTAAATAACCCAATTGATAATGATTGGGCACATAAGAGGTAAAAGACCCGTTCCGCAACTTCATATAAGAATAAGCCCGATTTGCCTGATAAAGTGATTGGTACCCACTGAAAAAGGAAGGAAGTGTACCCCTACCCTGTTGCGTTAATTTGGTTTCATTATAAACAGCGTCTCCTTCAAAAAACCAATCGGGAATTGACAGCGCATTGGCAACGGCTTGACCTTGCTCACCTAAAATGACATGCGCAAATTTTGATAACCCTTTATTAAAGTTGCTGTATTGCTCTACATGTCTGAACTCATGGACAGACAAATTATCGGTCCAACTAACCGCCCCCAATTGAAATGGATTTTGAGGGGCTGTCATAAAAAACTCGCTTCGAAAGGGTGCTAATCCAACGTAACCGTTGGATAGTAAAGTTTGATTTTGTAGGATGATGCTAATTTTTCGTAGAGAATCGCCAATGGAATGCGCATATTTTTTTTGCAATGTATGCACAATGGCAGCTACCCGTTTTGCCTTATGGTCGTAACCATTTGGAAAGATAATTTTAACGGTATCGGTATTGATCTGTTGCCATTTAACAGTAGAAGGATTTCCTCCAAACTGTTGCGCGGATGAGAAATAGCATGTAAAAAGTGAAAAAACGAAAAATATTCGACGTTTCATAACGAAGAAACTTATTTTTTGAAGTTAGTAAATTAGCATTACATACCAATTATAAAAGCGACATTAAGTGCCGCTTTTATTAGAAAACAATTTTTACATCTAAGGTTTTCGCAATTAAACTATGTATTATATGTTGAATAAACCTATTCTCATTCTTCTTTAATGAGAATAGGTAACTTCCTTACATAGGTTCATCGGTTAGATGAATTTTTGTCATATCCAAGTACTGGTTTTGTAGTTGGTGAATAAA
>JAYTSC010000400.1:0-3024 GCA_043745885.1 Bacteroidota bacterium
AAATAAGCAGATAATTGTCAACGCCCCGGTATTACCTATCCCAGCTATTAAAAACCCAACACAGGCATGTCCAATTACTGAGGCAGAAAGCCAGATTCCTTGGTTCCAGGTGGTGGCATTTTGTAAAATTTCCTTAGGAACAATTGATGCAACCATGGTGCCAAAAGTAGGCCCCGTAAATGCCCTAAAAATACCTGTAAAAAAAATAATTACATAAATACTAAATGCAATCCAATGAGCACTTAGTTGAGTGGTAGTAAATTTTGTAGACAAACCCAGTAATAATAAAGCGCATGAAAAGTACAAGGCAACTCCTCTAAGTAACAGTTTTCGTTTCTCACTAATATCAATCACATGACCTGCATAAAGTGATAAAGAAACTGCCGGGATAACTTCAGACAAGCCAATAAGGCCAATGGCAAAGGGTTCATTGGTGAGTTCATATATCCACCATCCTACCAAAGTTCCCATCATTCGTAAGCCCATGATGAACAAAAAACGCCCCATCATTAAACTGCGATATTCAGGAATGCGCATAGCAGCTAAAGTATCATGTTTTTGTTGAATAGTGGGCATCATATAAGCTGGCTAATTTGTCAGATTTAGATTGACAAAGCAAATTTAGTTTGTTTTATGCTTGTAATGATAAGGTTAAGGCAAACTAAAGTAATGCTGACCCGTTTCATAATCCTTATCAAGGGCTTCAATTACAATTTGCAGGTGTTTTTCGTTGCCTAAAAAATCTGCATTACTGGCATCAATAAATATCGTTTTAATATTATGTTGCTTAATGTAACTGGTATAGGTTTCCTGAATATTAAAAAGGTATTCATCAGTAATGTTTTGTTCATACGCACGATTCCTTTTTTTAATATTTGACTGAAGCTTTTGAACAGGTGCATGCAGATAAATCAGAATATCTGGAAAAATAAGTTGTTGGTTCATGATGTCGAAAAGCTTTTGATATAGCCTGAATTCTTCCTCCGGTAAATTTACTTTTGCAAATAATAAACATTTGGTAAATAAATAATCAGAGACGGTTATATTCTGAAACAATTCTTTAGCATGGCCATTATCCTTTAATTGTTTATATCGTTCTGCCATGAAGAATAACTCCAAAGGGAAAGCATATTGTTCAGGCTTTTCATAAAATTTGGGTAAAAAAGGATTATCTGCAAATTCTTCTAGAATGATTCTGGCATTAAAATGCTGAGCCAATAAATTGGTTAATGTGGTTTTGCCAGCTCCAATATTTCCTTCAACAGTGATAAAATGGTGTTTCATGGATACTTTAGTAGATAATCGTCAAAATTAACCGCCATCAGTTACCATCAATGGATTTTTTTTGCACATCTAAAACATCCGTACATTCTTCCAATAGTTGCCCCATCGTTTTTTGCAAAACAGGATGAATTAGAGAAGGATCTATTTCAGATAAAGGTATTAAAGCAAACCTTCGGAAAGGTAATGCCGGGTGGGGTAATGTTAATAACCCTGAGGAAATTACTAATTCATCTATCATTAATATATCCAAATCTATGATTCGTGGACCCATTTTTTGGTCTCTTTTTCTTCCCATCTCATTTTCAATTTGAAGAAGTTGGTGCATAAGATTTTCCGGAGTAAGCGTTGTTTGTAACACAATTACCTGATTAAAAAAAGAGGCTTGTTCTTCAATACCCCATGCAGCAGTTTCGTATATAGAAGATGATTGAACGATTTTGCCACAGGTTTCCCCTATCATTTTTGTTGCTTGTTGTAAATAAGCTAATCGGTTACCCATATTTCCGCCCATCAACAAAAAACCTGTTCGCATAAATTGAATGTTTAAGTTAGGCCAAATATCTTTAAATTCGTAACCAATTAATAAAAAATCATGAAGAGCTTCTTTAAAACACTGTTAGCTTCCTTTTTAGCTTTGGTCATATTTGCCGTGATTGCTATTTTTGTGTTGATTGGTATCATAGCCAACGCAACCAGTGGTGATAAACCCACTGTTGGGAGAAATGCAGTGCTTGTACTTGATATGTCTAATCAGTTTAAGGAACAATCTCAAGATAACCCTTTTAATAGTATCATTAATAAAAGAGAAGAAGATATGCCTTCTACCTATGATATGGTAAGGATATTGCATTTTGCAAAATCAGATTCATCTGTTAGAGGGATTTATCTTCTTTGCGGAAATAATAGTAATGGGTTTGGAACAAGTGAAGAATTACGGAAAGCCTTGTTGGATTTTAAAAAAAGCAACAAATTTATTTTGGCTTTTGGAGAAACGATCTCACAAAAAGGTTATTATATGGCAACTGCTGCCGATAAAATTTATTGTCATCCTCAGGGTGGGGTAGAGTGGTCCGGATTTTCTTCCAATTTGGTTTTTTTAAAAGGGATGTTAGATAAATTAGAAATTCAACCTCAAATATTTTATGCCGGTAAATTTAAAAGCGCTACCGAACCTTTGCGAGAGACCCAAATGACAGAAGCCAATAGATTACAAACTTCTGTTTGGATGGGGGATCTGTATAGTAATTTTCTAGAAGCTGCTTCTCTTTCACGCAATATAGATACTGCCAAACTAAGAAATCTTGCTTTTACCGGGTCAATACAAACAGCGCATGATGCCCTCTCAAATGGATTAGTGGATGGATTAAAATATGATGATCAAATAAAAAATGAAATCACCAAAAAACTCCAAATTTCAGAAAATTCAAAAATCAATTTCGTCAACTTTGCTGAGTATGCGAAAGCTGTCAATTATAAAGAAACCCATGGACAAAAAAAGATTGCCATTATTTATGCAGATGGGGACATTGTTTCAGGATCCGGTGATAATGAAGCTGTAGGAAGTGATGCATTCAAAGTACTCATCCGAAAATTGCGGTTGGATAAAGATATAAAAGCAATCCTTTTAAGGGTGAATTCTCCAGGGGGTAGTGCTTTAGCCAGTGATGTTATTTGGCGTGAAATTTCATTAGCTAGAAAAGAAAAACCGGTAGTGGTAAGTATGGGAAATGTTGCCGCATC
>JAYTSC010000401.1:0-6559 GCA_043745885.1 Bacteroidota bacterium
GGGATATCAAATAAAATGATATCTATATCTTCCAGATCTTCTTTTGAAGGTGCTAATTTGTTACTGTATAAGCTAATGATGGGTAAACTGGTTAGCCCATCAATGCCATCTTTTATTTCATGCCCATCAGCACCCAATATATCCAATCCATGCTCAGGGGAAAATAGTTTACTGATTGTAAAGTTATTTTTTAGTAAAGCCTCTCTGGAGGGTAGGTGATTATTAGTTAAAGCAGCTTGATTGGTCACCAAACCAATTCTTTTGTTTTTCCAAATAGGAGAAATTCGCAGTAAAATATCAATCCCAAATTTTATCATATTCATTAAGATAAAAGCGTAGTAAAGAATCATCATTTCAAATGAAACGAAAAGTAAAACTACTCCAAACCACAAACTCCAAACCTACCTATCTCTTTCAAACTCCATCACATCCTTCAACTGTTCTACTACATTAAAAATGATAGGACAGCGTTCATAATGCATAAAAGTAGTAAACAACCTGTTTTTGAAATTAGGAAGGTGTAAAGCTGGAAATTCTTTACAGCCCTCAAACCGATGTTCATAAATACTACATCTCTTTTCGGTAAGAAATGGACAGGGCATTCGATTCATGATCATCAAGCCACTACTTCCTTTTTCTAGATATTCGGCATCAAATTTTTTTCGGGTTTGACCCAAATGAACAGAAAGATTGTCGGCCTCAGCGTCGGAAATAAGTACCATTAAACTTTTACAGCAATTTCCACAAGCCGTGCAGTCAATTTGTGTTGATACTGAAACATTAAGTTCATGAACCAGCAAATCTATTTGCTCTTCATTTCTTTCTTTTACAAATATTTTGAACCTTTCATTCTCATTTTCATGAAGAGTGGAAAATGTAGCTATTCTGGTTAAATTGGTTTCAACGGTCGTTTTGTTCATTGTAAAACAACAAAAATATGTCTAAAGAGAATGGCAGACAGCCAATTTCAGGTTTTCCACGGGTTTATCCACATTCTAGCGCATTTTGTAGAAAAGTAAAATTGGGCTGCGGTGTCAGGTACTTAGATTTGCGCCTTATACTTATTTAACCTTGAAAAAGGTAAATAGGCTATTATTTGGAATTTAATTGATGGAAATTAAAATGGGAATTATTGTTTTGTATTGGATAAACTTATTTGATTTGCGATAAAGCTTTCGGTATTGGATTTTCAAAAGACGAATAATGTGCTATCAGTACAAGTGAGTGACACAACCAATGTTGACAAAAGAACAAAAACTGACAAAAAAAATAACGATTGTAATGGCCGAAGAGAAGAATTTATTTGAGTACAATGAGGAATCAATCCGCTCACTAGATTGGAGGGAACATATTAGGTTACGACCCGGGATGTACATTGGGAAATTGGGCGATGGCAGCGCGCCTGATGATGGAATTTATGTAATGATCAAAGAAGTAATAGATAACTGTATTGATGAATACACAATGGGTTTTGGTAAACAGGTAGAATTAACGATAGAAGGGAAAAATGTAACTGTTAGAGATTATGGAAGGGGAATTCCTTTGGGAAAAGTGGTGGATGTAGTTAGTAAAATAAATACGGGTGCCAAATACGATAGTAAGGCTTTTCAAAAAAGTGTTGGATTAAATGGTGTAGGTACCAAAGCGGTGAATGCTTTAAGCCAATATTTTAAAGTAACGGCATTTAGAGAGGGGAAAGAGAAATCAGCTGAATTTGAAAGAGGGGTTTTATTAAAAGACAATAAAGAGTCAAAATCTACAGAACCTAATGGAACCCTAATAGCGTTTACACCGGATGAAACAATGTTTCGAAATTTCCATTATATTCATGAATATCTGGATAACCAGTTATGGAATTACTGTTTCTTGAATGCCGGACTCGCATTACATTTTAATGGAAAAAAATATGTAAGTAAGAATGGGTTATTAGACTTATTACAGCGTAAAACAAATCCGGATGAACTGTCATATCCCATCATTCATTTAAAAGGTGAAGATATTGAAGTGGCCATGTCACATAACAATGATTATGGCGAGGATATTTTTTCTTTTGTAAATGGTCAATACACTACCCAGGGTGGCACTCACCAACAGGCATTTAGGGAAGCGTATGTTAAAGTTATTAGAGATTTTTATAAAAAAGATTACGAAGCTTCAGACATAAGAACCAGTATTGTTGCTGCAGTTTCTGTAAGGGTACAAGAACCGGTTTTTGAGAGCCAGACAAAAACCAAATTAGGCTCTCAAACGGTGTTCGAGGGAGGTCCAAGTATGAAAAATTTTATTTTGGACTTTCTCGCAAAGGAATTGGATAATTTTTTACATCGTAATTCAAACGTGGCAGACGCGATTAAAAAACGCATTGAACAAAATGAGCGTGAAAGAAAGGAATTAGCCGGAATTAAAAAACTGGCTAATGAACGTGCTAAAAAAGCAAATCTTCATAATAAAAAACTTCGCGATTGCAGAATCCATCTAAATGATGAATCGCCTGCAAAAAATAAGGCTGAATTTGTTATACTGCAAAATAATTCAACCATATTTATTACAGAAGGTGATAGTGCTAGCGGTAGTATCACAAAATCACGTAATGTAGATTCTCAAGCAGTTTTCAGTTTGCGTGGCAAACCTTTAAACTGTTTTGGTCTTACCAAAAAAGTGGTTTATGAGAATGAAGAGTTCAATTTGTTGCAACATGCCTTAAATATTGAGGATGGATTAGAGGGGCTTAGGTATAACCAAGTAATTATTGCAACAGATGCTGATGTAGATGGGATGCATATTCGATTACTGTTGATGACATTTTTTCTACAATTTTTCCCAGACCTCGTTAAACATGAACACGTTTACATTTTAGAAACACCCTTATTTCGTGTTAGAAACAAACAGGAAACGATTTATTGTTATGATGAAACCGAGAAGAAAAAGGCAGTCGAAAAATTGGGAAATAAACCGGAGATTACCCGATTTAAGGGGTTAGGTGAAATCAGTCCGGAAGAATTTGGGAAATTTATCGGGCAGGATATGCGTAAACAACTAATCAGCATTAATAATGAAGTCGCCATCCATGATATTCTTGATTTCTATATGGGGAAGAATACTCCTGAGAGGCAGGATAAAATTATTGACAATTTGCGTGTGGATTTGGATTTGATTATGAGCAACTAAATAATTAGTAATTTAAATTTATGGTTGATGATTCGAATATTATTAGCCGCTGACTTGCAGATTAATAAATATTAAATCAATTTAAATCTGCGAAACTGCGGCTGAATTAAGAAATATAAAGTGACAAAAACTTTCCATATCATTAAACCCTCTTTTTATATAAATAGTAAATACTTATTTTTTTGTGTAAATCATACTATTATTTCAAAAATTGAATTCCTCTTAAAAACTATTAACTAATAACTATTAACTATTCCCTAACATGATTCATATAGTTTTTGAACAAGCAAATGTTGATGCATTACAACAAGCCTTAACACTTGATACGGATTTGGAAGGTGATATTATTGAAATTAAAGATGATTTTGCTGTGGGGCCTTTGGCAGATATTTATCTTCCAAAAGGATACCAACACAGAAAGGATTGGTGGAAGAATTTGTTGGAATTTTCACCTTATATTGATCAGTTATCAATAGTGGATGACAAATTAACGGTACATAATCTTTTAAAAAGATTGGAGGAGGAAGCAGCGGAAAAGGTATGGATATGGATGGGACAAAATACCCATGATGTTTGTGGGTATTTCTGGCTGATGAGTCAACTGATAGATTACCAGGGAAGAATTGAAGTACTGTATTTAAATAACCTTCCATTCTTTACCGAAAAAGGGACTATCTTTTATCCTACCCACTTATATGAAATTCAGCCAAAAGAATTTTTGAAAGCTAAAAAATTAGCAAGGCCGATTACTTTAAGTGAGTTTGAGGTAGATCCGGATGAATGGAAGAAAATCTGTACTGAAAATGCAATGGTACAATATTTGGAAGGTGGCAAGAAGTTAGTGGGAAAAGGTATCGATTTTTATGACAAAGACATTTTGACTTATGTACCCAAAGATCCACAAAAACTAACCAGGGTTATAAGTAATACTTTGAATAAGATGCTTGTTAAAACGGGCGATGTTTTTTTAGTTTGGAGAATCAGGGAATTAGAAAGTGAGGGGAAATTACAAGTTACAGGTGATTGGGCAAAGGGTTGGAAAGAACTTTTCGTCTCATTGCCAATTGTTGGAAATTCAATAATAAATGATGGATTAGAATAAGCAGTATGTTAAAGATTGAATCAATACACCATATAGCGATACTTACCAGTACTGAATTATATGAAGCTAGCAAAGCTTTTTATACAACTGTTTTAGGATTTACCATTATATCGGAAGTGTATAGAAAAAAGAGAAATTCTTACAAACTTGATTTGGCTTTAAAGGGAATATATCAAATAGAATTATTTTCTTTTCCGGATTATCTGGAAAGGGCATCTTTTCCTGAAGCAAAAGGATTACGACATGTAGCATTTGCAGTTGTTGACCTAATGGAAGGATACAAATGGCTTCAATTTAACGGTATTAAAACTGAAGAAATACGTATTGATGAACATACAGGAAAGTCTTTTTTATTTTTTTATGATCCCAATGGTCAACCACTTGAATTATATCAGATGTAAAAATAAATATTATGGTAGAAATTAAACCCGTTGAAAAAATTGCTGAAGACGAGAGGGGCAGTACGCACTTTTTTGACACAGACAGGTCTGGCCAGTTTGTAGTTGGGTATCGAAAAGCAGGAACCCATAATGCCAGACATTATCATAAAGGGTTGGCTAAGAACAAAAATCCTGAAATCATCATTATCATGCAAGGTGAGGTTACGATTAATTGGTATGATGTTAGAAATGTTGAAATTAAAGGAACATGTAAAGCAATTGCACCGGCAATGGTTACTGTTCAGGCATGGGCATGGCATGAAGTAATTGCTGATACCGATATCATCGTATTGGAGTTGAATGCATTGGTTGATGGGAAAGAGGATAGTTTTAGAATTTGACAACAGTTTAATCCGGAATATTGACGTATCAAGTTTATGGCAAAAGAAAAGAAAGAGAATAAAGTATTTGAAAATGAAACAGGTGTACAGGGCCAATATAAAAATTGGTTTCTTGATTATGCATCCTATGTTATTTTAGATAGAGCGGTTCCGGCAATTGAAGATGGGTTAAAACCGGTTCAACGGAGAATTTTGCATGCCATGAAAGAAATGGATGATGGCAGATTCAATAAAGTTGCCAATATTATCGGTCAATGTATGCAATATCATCCCCATGGTGATGCTAGTATTGGGGATGCTTTGGTAAATCTTGGACAAAAAGATTTGCTAATAGAAACACAAGGAAATTGGGGCGATGTAAGAACAGGAGATGATGCAGCTGCATCGCGGTATATTGAGGCAAGGCTGTCGAAATTTGCACTAGAAGTGGCCTTTAATAGTAAGACTACCGAATGGCAGTTAAGCTATGATGGAAGAAAAAATGAACCCATAACCCTGCCAATGAAGTTCCCTTTATTATTGGCACAGGGGGCAGATGGAATTGCAGTGGGCTTGTCTACAAAAATACTCCCACATAATTTTTATGAGTTAATTGAAGCATCCATCAAATGTTTGCGTGGAAGAAAGTTTGAGTTGTTTCCCGATTTTCAAACAGCCGGGATGGTAGATGTAGCTAATTACAATGATGGTAAAAGAGGTGGAAAGGTAAGAGTAAGAGCACATGTAGAAGAGTTGGATAAGAAAACCTTGGTTATACGTGATGTGCCCTATGGAGTTACTACTACCCAGCTAATTGAAAGCATTACTAAAGCAAATGAACAAGGAAAGATTAAAATCAAAAAGGTAATTGATGTTACGGCATCTGCAGTAGAAATACAAATTGATTTAGCGCCAGGAATTTCATCAGATATCACCATTGATGCTTTATATGCTTTTACTGATTGCGAAGTAAGTATCTCTCCCAATGCCTGTGTGATTGTTGCTAAACGCCCCCAATTTTTATCTGCGCATGACCTACTAACCGTTTCTACAGAAAACACGAAAGCATTATTAAAAAAAGAGTTAGAAATTAAATTAGGCGAATTAGAGGATAAATGGCATTATACCTCTCTAGAAAAAATATTCTTCGAAGAAAAGATATATAAAGAACTTGAACTAAAATACCCTACTTGGGAGAAAGTGATTGAGGGCATTGACAAAGCATTTACGCCATTCAAGAAAAAATTAAAACGGCCTATTGAGCGGGAAGATATTTTAAAATTAACCGAAAAGCCCGTAAGAAGAATTTATCGGCTGGATATCAATGAATTGATAGAACAAATAAAAAGTATTGAAGAGGATATTAAACAGGTAAAATTTGACCTTGAAAACCTCACAGATTTTGCAGTTAGTTACTTTGAGACCCTCCTCAAGAAATATGGTAAAGGGAGAGAACGTAAAACAGAAATTAAAGAGTTTGATACGATCCAGGTTAAGCAAGTGGCTATTGCCAATACAAAATTATATCT
>JAYTSC010000402.1:0-2266 GCA_043745885.1 Bacteroidota bacterium
CAGGAAAACAAAGTGGCATTTTAATAAAAGTGAATGCATTAAGCGATGAACAGTTGATTAACAAACTTCAATTGGCCGCTTCGGCAGGTGTTGAGGTAAGAATGATTGTACGTGGAATCTTTTGTCCGAAATTCCCATCTCCCAAAAAGATTTCAAATGTAAGCGCCATTAGCATAGTAGATGAATATTTAGAACATGCCAGAGTAATTGTTTTTCATAACCAAGGAAAAGAAAAAGTATTCATTTCTAGTGCGGACTGGATGGTGAGGAACTTAGACCATCGAATTGAAGCAGCAGTACCTATTATGGACCCCCTCATCGCCAGGGAATTAAAAGAGATTATCCACATTCAATTAAGAGATAATATCAAGGCCAGAATACTTGATAAGAATTTAAGTAACAACTATGTACCTTCCGTAGGCAAAAGACATGTACGTTCACAAATTGAAACGTTCCTTTACCTATTTAAAAAAACTAAATTAACCAGTGAGGTTAGCCGCAATTGATATTGGTAGTAATGCAGCCAGGTTATTAATAGCCGAAGTGACAAAGGATAAAGAAGGAATTCCACAGTTTAATAAGCTTAATCTTGTGCGGGTACCCTTGCGACTTGGCTTTGATGTTTTTGAAAAAGGTGAAATATCAAAAGAAAAACGTGGCATGGTTTTACAAACGATGAAGGCGTATGGTCATCTGATCAATGCCTATCATGTAAAAAATGTAATTGCCTGTGCAACAAGTGCCATGCGAGATGCACGCAATAGCAATGATATTATTCGAAAAGTAAAACTAGAAACAGGAATAGAAATTAAAATTATCAGTGGTGATTTAGAAGCCTCCATTATTTATGAAAACCATGTGGCTGAAAACATGGATACAGATCATAGTTATATGTATATTGATGTAGGGGGAGGAAGTACAGAACTTACATTTTTTGCAGACGGGAAACTTGTTTTCAAAAAATCCTTTAATATTGGCACTATACGTATATTAAAAGATATGGTAGATGAAAAACAATGGGAGGAAGTAAAAGATTTTATCAAGCTTAAAACAAAAGGTTATAAAAAAATTATCGCCATAGGATCAGGTGGAAATATTAACAAAGTCTTTTCATTAAGCAAGAAAAAAGATGGGAAGCCATTAAGCCTAGATCTGTTAAAAGATTACCACAAAGAAATAGCTAGTTTTACGCTTGAGGATAGAATAAATATTTATAAGTTACGAGAGGACCGTGCAGATGTAATTATTCCGGCCTTACAAATTTACATTAATGTGATGCGTTGGTCAGATACCGATGAAATCTATGTTCCAAAGATTGGATTAGTAGATGGCTTGATTCAACACTTATATTCAGAATTGCTAAACAAAGGTGAAATTGCATGAATGTATGGAATTACCCATGATCTTTATGGGCAGTTCATAAGGCAACTTATTCCTAATTAGACCGTAGAATCAACTTTTCTCAGCAAAGTAATATTTCATATTTCAATTACATTTATGAGCACGCAAAATGAAATAAAAAAAATCACCACCCATACCCTTCTTAAAATGAAGGAAAGGTCTGAGAAGATTTCAATGATTACAGCTTATGATTTTTCATTTGCCAAATTATTTGACAATGCCGGAATAGATGCAATCCTTGTGGGCGATAGTGCCAGTAATGTTATGGCCGGACATGAAACAACTTTACCCATCACCTTAGAACAGATGATTTATCATGCACAATGTGTGGTAAGAGGAATTAGCCGTTGTTTGGTGGTAGTTGATCTACCCTTTGGATCTTACCAGTCAAACCCTGATATAGCCCTAGCCTCCGCAGTTAGAATCATGAAAGAAACCGGCTGCCATTCTGTAAAAATGGAAGGAGGTGAAGAAGTGGTTGACAGTATTAAAAGAATTGTATCTGCAGGAATTCCAGTGATGGGACATCTTGGGCTTACCCCACAATCGATTTATAAATTCGGAACGTATACAGTAAGGGCTAAAGAAACAGCAGAAGCTGCAAAGCTTTGTAAAGATGCCCTCCTACTTCAGGAGTCCGGATGCTTTGCGGTAGTTCTTGAAAAAATTCCCGCAAATTTAGCAAATAAAGTGAGTAAGAGTCTTAGAATTCCAACCATTGGTATTGGCGCAGGCAAAAATTGTGATGGTCAAATTTTGGTTATGCATGACTTGTTGGGTATCAATAATGAGTTTAAACCTCGTTTTCTTAGACAATACCTTAACTTACAAGAGCAGGTTACGGGTGCAGTACAGCATTATATCA
>JAYTSC010000403.1:0-2196 GCA_043745885.1 Bacteroidota bacterium
AAGTCGGTCAATTTAAAAGTATACCACAAAACCTCGTTCAATGAATTTGAAGTGGTTTTTTTTGGCTTGGCGGATACTTTTTTTAGTGTTGGCTGTAAACTTTTTAAGGAGTCTGCTTTTTTATATCGTATAAAAAATAATTAAAATGGTGAAAAAATCGATACTATTCGTATTTATGCTAGGGTATTTGTTTGCTAATGCACAATTCTTAAGCGACTCTTTTTTAATTGACAATCATTATCGAACCTTTCATTTTAAAAAGCCTTCTGCAATAAATACTAAAACAATTTTAATTTTTATTCTACATGGTTCCGGTGGTTCTGGTGAAGGAATTCTTAAAAAAGCCCAAAAGCTGGAAGCAATAGCAGACAACGAAAGCATATTACTGGTTTATCCTGATGGATATAAAAATTATTGGAATGAATGCCGTAAAATGGCAACTTCTGCTGCAAATATTGAAAATATTGATGAGAATAGTTTCTTCAATAAAATGATCGAGTATTTTATTGCAAAGTATCATATAAATTCAGCCCAAGTTTTTGCAATTGGAACTTCTGGTGGTGGACACATGGCATATAAACTTGCTATAACAATGCCTAAAAGTTTTAAGGCTATTACCGCTATTATTGCTAATCTTCCGGATACTAGCAATATGGACTGTATCGAATCGAAAGCACCCATGTCTGTCATGATTATAAACGGTACAAATGACTTAACGAATCCTTATAATGGAGGAGAAGTTAAATTGACAGGGGTTGTTCTAGGAAAAGTTCGTTCCACTGATCAGACTTTTAAGTATTGGGCAACGCTAGATGGCTATAAAGGAAAGCCTCATAAAGAAAACTTACCTGACACTGACCCTACTGACGGTAAAACGATTGAGAAGTATTCTTATAAAAAGAAAGGAAAGCCTGAAGTTGTTCTTTTAAAAGTAATTAATGGAAAGCATGATTATCCAAATGATATTGATGTTTACTTAGAAGCTTGGAATTTTTTCAAAAGACAAATCAATCTATAATAAGTCTATCAATAACATTCGGTATTAAGCAATTGATGGCTGACAGAATAGCCATTGGGCTGCATTTCGCAAGGATTGATCAAACAATGCCAACCTTAAAAGAGTTTGTAATATTACCATGTTCCCGTAAAAATTGCTGTGAAGATGTTTTATATCTTTTGCTGAAACAGATGCTTGCATAACAAAAAATTAAATTTTCCTCTTATGGATCGTAAATCGTATCATTATGAGATGATAAACCAAAGACCTTTTATATTGATCCTCGGTTTTTGGTTGGCAGCATCAGCCGCATGGTGCCAGTATGCAGGGGTCAGTCAATTGAATTCTGTTGCGGCCAAGGTGATTCATACCATCCGATCAGTAAAAGAAGAACGGGCATATATCAAAACCGACAAATCATTTTATTCTCCCGGTGACAAAATTTGGTTCCGGTCATTCCTTGTCAATGAGCATTCAGGCAAGTTGACTTCTGCAACCACTATGCTTTTCGTGGACCTTGTAAACGAAAAAGATAGTGTAGTTACAAAAGCATTACTGCAAGCTTCAAAGTATAAAACTGATGGCAACCTTATATTGAGTGATACAATACAAACAGGTTTTTACTGGATAAGGGCTTATAACAAGAACATGGCGTTACATCATCCTGAAAATATGGCTATCCAGCCTGTGTATGTATTTAACCCTATTAAGCCAGCCGTTCTGGCAAACAATAATACGGTACAGTCAATTACTGAAACAAGAAACAATACCGGAAAATTTTATATGGATTTTTTTCCTGAAGGAGGCTCAGTAGTAGGTGGCGCACAAACCGTAATCGCTTTCAAGATAACAGATGAGAAAGGAACTGCCAGACAGCTGTCGGGGTTTGTAAAAGATGACCTTGATTCTGTTGTAGCGTCTTTTCATTCTAATAAATATGGCCTAGGTAAACTATCCTTCTTAGCATGGTCATGGAGAAAATATGAAGCGCATCTTGTAACAGATGATAAACAGGAAATGCTATTTTCCTTACCCAAAGTAGATCTGTTTGCTGCCCAGTTGGCGGTAGTCGAAGGCAAAAACATAAAAAAAATCCGCATAATACTGGAAGATTCAATCTATAAAAAAGATATGAGAACCTATATCATCGGTCTTGCCGGTGACAGCCTTTGTTTTGCGGGAATAGGAACTGGATCCTG
>JAYTSC010000404.1:0-4924 GCA_043745885.1 Bacteroidota bacterium
GGTTGAACGCCAACGCCTAAGAAACTCAACCCTGCTTCTATTACAATGGCAGATGCAAAATTACTTGCAGCAATCACCATTACCGGCCCAAGTATATTGGGAAGGATATGTTTAAAAATGGTTCTTATATGCGAGTAGCCCAATGCCCTGGTAGCTTCAATATATTCTAATTCACGTAAAGCCATTACCTGCCCCCTAACTAACCTCGCTACATTTACCCACATAGTTAATCCAATAGCAATAAATACCTGCCAGAAACCTTTTCCCAGGGTCAGGGTAATCGCAAAAACTAATAACAAAGTAGGAATGCTCCAGATCACATTGATGAACCACATGATTACGTCATCTACCCATCCCCTAAAATAACCTGCTAATGAACCCAATAAAATTCCAATGGTAAGTGAAATGATCACTGCAATCAATCCAACACTTAAACTTACCCTAACCCCAATTAAAAGCCTGCTGAGAATATCACGTCCAAATTTATCCGTACCTAAATAATAGGTAGCCCTAATAACAGCTGGTTCTCCTGTGAGAGATCGATGAATTGATTTTCTTTCTGAAATGCCCTCATCTATAAATTTCAGGTATATAATACTATCATTTTTTTTTGTATAGCTAACAATAGGGGTGTATTGATAAGCTTCTTCGGTGCCATTCGCCATTCTTTGAAAGAAACGGGACATAGGAATTTCTTTATCTCTCTTTATCCGCAAAAGTAAAGTAGTAAAACCCGGCTTTTTGCTCCCAATTTCCGGAATCATTCTGTTGGCATTGGGAGAAGGGTCAGGAGAAATAAAATAAGCTAACAGGGCAAGCAACAAACTCACTACTATGAGTATCAATCCAAAGGAAGCGCCTTTGTTTTTAAACAATCGCCTGGTAAACTGATTTGAATGGCTATTCGATAACACAATTGAAAATTAAACAATTATGTGATTCACCGTTCAGATTCCCCTTTTTACCTAAAAAACGAGTTGCCTTTTAAACAAACATAAAAAAACAAAGTCTCAACTATAACCAATAAACCAAAACCTTATGAAACGCATCTTCACCTTTTTCTTATCCCTTATTGTCCTGGTTCCATTAATCGTGTATGCTTGGTGGCCCGAACCCGATGAATTGAAATAAAATTAAGACACATTTCTTCCTTTCCATTGGTAGCTGCCAAACTTGCCTAACCAGCCTGCTATTACAGTATATACAATATGAAACGGTTGCATAAAAGGAAACCATCCTAACATATCCTGCTGTTGATAGAATTTTGCAACCAGCACCATAAAGCTGAGTTCAACCAGTGTTTTAACTAAAAGTAAAAGAATCCATTTATTAAAACCAAAAGGCACAAAGGGACAACATAAAAGCAAAATAAATAACGAAGCATTCAATGCATAAACCAAAGCCAAGGTCCAGGTAATACTTTTGTCCTTGTACTTATCTGCCTTACTTGCCCAGCGTATGCGTTGGTTAAAAAAACTTTTCCAGTTGGCCATTGGTGCAGTGCTAACAATGGCTTCCCTACAAAATAAATATCCAAGTTTATTGGGATATTTATTTTTCATCTTATGCATTAATAGCATGTCATCACCACTGGCTATATGATCAATCCCTGTAAACTGGTCAACTTCATAAAACACCTCTTTCCGATAAGCGATATTTGCTCCATTACACATGGCATGGAAACCGGCCGATACCGTAGCGGCTGTAATGCCCTGTAAACTAATAAAATCGAGTAGCTGAAAAACAGAAAGAAATGAATGGTTATTAGTAAACATAACCGGTCCGGCAATAAATACCGGTTCCTTTTGTACGATATATGCATTGTATGCCACAAGCCAATCTTTTGTAACCAAACAATCCGCATCAGTAGTTATTATCCATTGTCCGGTACTCTGTGCAATGGCTAGTTCAATGGCTTTTTTCTTGTAAGCATTTATTATTTGTCCATCCAAATGTTCGGTCAAGTTCAATAATTGCAGGTTACTATGCGACTGCTGCATAACCCGCACAATTTGTTCGGTTGTATCCGTTGAATGATCGTTGATCACGATAACTTCAAACAATTCAGAAGGGTAATATTGGTACAATACTGACAATAAACAATCCTGAATATTTTCTTCTTCATTTCTGGCGGGGATAATGATGGAGAATCGGGTTTTGGGTTTTGAATCCTGTTCGATTACGAATTTAGGTAATCGTAAAAACCAATATCTGTAAAAAATGATCAGCACACAATATGCCAAAAGCAAAACAGTAGTAATAATAATAAGTGTGAAATACATACTACACAAAGAACGCAAAAATTACTATACAAAGACAGGTATCTGATTTATCAACCCGGTATTGCTTTATAATATAGTTGTTTTAATCAATTCTAAATAAAACCATTGCCACAGATTTACACACTAAAAATCTGTGAAAATCTGTGCCATCTTGTGGCAAAAACTCTTCTAAATTGTTTTACATTCTTAAAGCAAACAATTTTGAAGTAACCGGAAATATTACAATAATGAAAATTTATTCAATACCCTTGGAAACATCTGTATCTGATTGTTTCCATACCCGGCAACGGTTTCTCCATTCTTGTTTCATTTTCTCTCTTTCTTCCTCATTCATACCCTGCCACTTTTCTTTCATTTCATTTTTCCATCTGCCGGTTCTATGGCCACCACAGCCTCCTGAAAAGCCACCGAATAAAATTTTACTCAGTAACAAAATACCCATTGCCTGCCAGAAAGTAATGGTTGCCACAGGAAGTACAGCCACTAAAACAGTATTCCATAAGCTCATCACAATGAAGCCAAACAGGGCAACAGCGGCAATGCCTAGAATGCCGAACCCAATAATTTTATTTAACCATAATTTTTTATACATGATTTTTGTTTTAATTATTTATTTAATATTTCATCTCGTAAAGTTCCTAAGCGTTCCCTTAAATGTAGTACCGCATAACGTTTACGACTGAGTAAAGTATTCACGGATTCACCACTTTGTTCGGCAAGGGTTTTAAAAGGTATCCCTTCCATTTCGTTCAATACAAATATATCTCTTTGTGCCGCTGGTAACTCCTGTAAAGCTGCATGCAATGTTTCCCAAAATACATTACGTAAGTAGTCTGTTTCAGGATTATTAGATTCATCGAAAAAAAGATTTGTCCAGTCGAATGCTGATTCACTATCTGCATCAACATAGATATCTTCCAATAAATCAGGTTTATGTTTACGGTTTCGGTCGGTAATTTTGTTTCGGGTTACCGTAAACAGCCAGGCGGTCAATTGTTCAATAGGCTTTGTATTTCCAATAAACTGGTAGAATACATCCTGCAGAATGTCTTCAGCATCTGATTGATTAACCACCCTTTTACGTATAAAACCCATCAAACGTTTACTGTACGTATTGATCACTTCCGTGAGATTCGTTTTACGGGGTTCGGCCATTTGGTTGGGTATCGTCAACACCTCGTTCATATGAATAGGTAGACGCGGGAGGGAAGATAATATTTTAAAAGATGCTATTTTTTTAAACCGGCTTTTATTTCAGTGTGCATCCTCGTTGTGTCACACCCTTCGGTAGTATCACAATTCTCAGCGAAACCTCTGCCTCTCTGCGGTTGGGTTAAGATTTTTCCAACCGCAAAGTAAAGCGCAGAGGAATTATTTTAGTTCTCCTGCAGCCTGATGATCATCATACACCCCCCTAACTCGGATTAATTCCTTTTTCATATCTCTCAAAACCGATTGATAGGATTTTTCATTTATAAGATTGGAAAGTTCCGCCGGATCTTTCGCCAGATCAAATAACTGCCATTCATTTACAGTGTAGAAATAAAGAAGTTTATACTTATCTGTTCTCACTCCCACATGTTGTAAAACGGTATGGGCGCCATCAAATTCGTAAAAATGGTAGTAGAGACTTTTCCTAGGAAGCGTTTTAGCCGGGTTTTCTAAAACAGTTTTTATACTAAGACCATGCATAAAAGAAGGTACGGGGGCTTTAGCAATATCCAGAAAAGTAGGGGCATAATCAATATTTTGTATCATGGTATTCGAAACGGTTCCGGGTGCAATATGCCCGGGCCATCTTGCCATAAAAGGCGATCGCATGGAAACATCATACATCCATCTTTTGTCGAACCATCCATTTTGCCCCATATAAAACCCCTGGTCTGAAGTATAAATAACCAATGTGTTTTTGGTCAAGCCCGATTTATCGAGATAGTCTAATACTTTACCTACATTCTCATCAACAGAAGCTACACAAGCCAGATAATCCTGCATATACCATTGGTATTTTAACTTCAACAAATCTTTTCCTGCAGGGCGAAGCTTCTGAATGGTTTCCCCCCTTTCAGCATAAATATCCAGGATCCGTTGGCGATCTTTTATAGGGAGGCGATCGATTTGGTTTTGATAATATTTTATTTCATTAGGGTCGGGTTTGAGCCATGGAATATTCATTAAATATTTAGGATCTACTTTCAGGTCACTCGATAATTGCATATCCGGTAAAATACCCATGGTTTGTAAACGCCATGCCGATCCCCTACCTGCTGTATCTATATATAAGCTTGGGGGTTCGGGAAATGTTTTGTTATGGAATAGTTCAAGATATTGTAATGGAGGAAAAAAACTTCGGTGAGGCGCTTTGTGGTGCAAGAGTAACATAAATGGTTTAGTAGCATCTCTTTTTTTTTGTAACCATTGAAGGGCTTCATCGGTTATTACCTCTGTGGTGTATCCCTTAATTATTGAAGTATCACTTTTCATGTTAATCATTCTTGGATCATGGTACTAACTACTGCATAGCATAGGATACATTTTTTTCACAAAAAAAAGCACAAATAAGTTTTGTATTATTTTGAATTTCAGTCATTGTGGCCTTGACTTTTTCTTTAAATGTTTGCTTTGTAGGGGTATGTTTTTTC
>JAYTSC010000405.1:0-5215 GCA_043745885.1 Bacteroidota bacterium
TCAGCAAAATGGTTGGGAATACCCAGTGAAGAAAGACTAAATGGATTTGGAGTAAGTGCTTGTGCGGTATGTGATGGATTTTTCTTCAGAGGAAAAGAAGTGGCCATTGTAGGAGCGGGTGATACCGCGGCAGAAGAAGCGATTTATCTATCTAAATTATGTACAACGGTTCATATGTTCATCCGAAAGGATAAAATGCGTGCCAGTAAAGTAATGCAAGACAGGGTTGTGAATACCCCAAATATTAAAGTTTATTGGAATACAGATACTGATGAAATTCTAGGTGAGAAAAAAGTGGAAGCAGTAAGAATTAAAAATAACCAAACACAAGAAACCAAGGAAATTCCTATTAGTGGATTCTTTGTTGCCATTGGTCATCATCCCAATAGTGATATTTTTAAAGAATGGTTAACAATGGATGATACAGGTTATATACAAACGGTACCGGGCACATCGAAAACAAATATAGAAGGTATTTTTGCTGCCGGTGATGTTCAGGACAAGACTTACAGACAAGCCGTAACTGCAGCGGGCAGCGGATGTATAGCAGCCCTTGATTCAGAGAGATACTTGAGTGCGAAAGGACTGGTTTAGTTTGTTGTTTGTGGTTTGTTGTTTGTGGTTGCATTAATTTGCCCATAGTATTACAAAAAATCTAACCACAAAACAAAACCACAAACCACAAACCACAAACCACAAACCACAAACTTTATCATGCTTACCATTCATTTACATAACATTATTTTCTTCGCACATCATGGTATTTTTGAAGAAGAAAAAATATTGGGAAACGAGTTTGTGTTAAATATTTCGATAAACTGTCTTCCAAAAAAGATACCGATTATGCATATGACAGAAACCATTGATTATGTTTCTGTTTATGAATTGGTAAAAAAAAGAATGGCCATTGCTACACCTTTATTAGAAACTGTAATAACGGATATAGCCATCAGAATTATGGCACAATTTATGCAAGCTGAAGAAGTGCTGATTTCCATGAAAAAAAATTATCCACCTATTCAAGGAATTGAAGGCAGTGTGGGTGTAAGTTTTGAGTTAAAAAGAAATGAAATAAAAAGCTAAAAGTATCATGAAATTTTACATAGTCATTTTTTTGATGTTTAGTGGGTTTATTTTATGTGCACAGGATATCAATTTGCTTTTAAAAGAGGCAGATAATTTCGAAAAACAACAAAAAGGAATTGAGGCATTAGAAAAATATAAACAGGTACTAATATTAGATCCTGTTAATATGAAATCCCTAATAAAAGCAGCTGAAATAAATGTTTCCCTTGGAAATAGACAGACAGAAAAAAATGGCAAACGATTATACTATGAAACGGCACTTTCTTTTGCAAATCGTGCATTTGTCAAGGATAGTATGCTAGCCGAGGCCAATTACGTAATGGCCATGACTTCAGGTAAAATGACAGATGTTGAACCGGAAAATAAAAAAATTGTTTCCTTTGTAAAGGATACCAAAAAGTATGCAGATAAAGCCATTTCTCTTAACCCCAACCATGCCAAAGCAAATTACACATTGGGTAAATGGCATTATGAAATGGTCAATTTATCGGGACTAAAAAAAATAGCCGTTAAATTGTTTTATGGTGGTTTACCCGAAGGTAATTTGGAACAGGCCATCATTAACATGGAAAAGTGCAAATCATTGGATCCTTATTTTGTACCTAATTTTTTAGATCTGGCCAAAGCCTATAAAGATAATAGACAACCGTCTCAAGCGATAGAGATATTAAATAAATTAGTAAAATTACCCACCAGAACCTTAGATGATGTAATTTTAAAAGCCGAAGGGGCTAAATTGCTTGAGTCTATGCAATAGGCTTAAAACAACTTAATTTCATCTTCTGAATAATATTATTTCTAATTCATCCTTTCAAATACCCTGTATGGAACTTCAGCAATTATTCGAGCAAGCAACGGCCAATAGTAAAATGCTTAGTGAAAAGCCGGACAATGAAACGCTTCTCCAACTTTACTCCCTATTTAAACAAGCAACAGAAGGTGATTCTTTCGGAGATGGACCTGCGAATGCATTTGATTTTGTTGCAAAGTTTAAGCATGAAGCATGGGCCAAATTAAACGGATTATCCAAAGAGGCGGCCATGCAGCAATATGTAGATTTAGTAACCAAATTAAAAGAGCAGTAATAAGTTTTAAGTAATAAGTTTTATGTAATAAGTTTTATGTAATAAGTTTTAAGTAATAAGTTTTAAGTAATAAGTGATAAGTAGGAAGTTAAAATACAGAATAATGGGAATAAATAATTGAACTATTTATATTACTCACTTACAACTTATTACTTAAAATTTAATACTTATAACACTTAGATTCTTTTATTTTTCCACTTTCCGCTTTTTATATACCAGAAAGAAGGTATTAAAATCGTTGTCCAGTAAATCCACTCGCTAGCCCAACCCCATACAATTGGCAGATTCATTCTTTCGAGCACTAAATAAACATAGATACAATATAAAGTGATAGCCACCACTTCGGATAATAAATTTATTTTAGAATTACCGGTTCCGGTTACGGCATTCATCCAGACAACAGAAACTGACATTAATACCAGAGCAGTTGACACCACACGTAGTACGGGTATTGCACTTGTAATAAAATCTTCTCCCTGTCCATAAATAGATAAAAAAGTATGTGGAAAAATATTCAAAAAAATACATACGATTAAAGCAAAGCCAACGCTCCATCCCATAATACGGTATATCAATCCCTGCACTTCATGCTGCAAGTTTTGTCCAATCACATTACTCACCATTGTATTGGCAGTAGCTGCAAAAGCCCATGTAAAACACCCAAAAAATCCAAAAATATTTCTCATCGTATTTGAGATAGCCAAATCACGCTCTCCGTGATGTTCAATTAAAATATAAAAGAATTCCCAACTAATAATACTGATCACATGCTGAAGAATCAAGGGATATGACTGGGTTAGAATTAGTTTAGTATTGGTCCAATCGAAAGCCCAATTTTTAAATAAGTGTAATTGTTTCGTGATCCCATTCAATCGAATAACAATAAATATGACAACAAGTCCGGAAAATTCTGAAATAATTGATGCATAAGCAGCCCCATCAAATCCAAGATTGGGCATTCCGAATTTGCCGTAAATAAATGAATAGTCGAAGAAAATATTGGTGATGGCTTCTGTCGCAGTTCCAATTATCAGGTATTTACTTTGATTGGTTCCAACCAACAAAGCATTCCGCATTTGATAAACATAGAGAAAAGGTAGACCCAAAATACGAATATATAGAAACTGAACACAGATTTTTACACTTTCGGCATCATGGAGTGACCATTTTAAAATCCAAGGGGCAATAAAAAAAGTTACCAAAATGCCCAAAAAAGCAAATACCAAAGCAATTCGTACACCTTGTGAAAAGAGATTACCGATGGCATCAATCCTATTTTCACCGGCCCTGCGAGAGATCAATGCCTGAAGGCCGTTATTCAAACCATGGCCGGCAACAGCAAAAATTAGGTAATAAACACCTGTTATACCGGCCAAGGCCAATGAACGTTGCCCTAAGCCCCCTAAAAATATATTATTAGTAATGAAATTCAATTGTGGTACTATTATGGCTGCCGTTATGGGAAGGGCAATGCTTAATATCTGTTTATTACTGATATTGACCTGTAAATTCATTTCCGGTAATGCTTTTGCCATAATAGGTTGTAAAGCTACTAAATTGCCTTTTTATGAATTCACAATTAAAGCCTTGTTCTTTTTATATATCATTGCATAGTAATTGAGCCTTATGACAAAAAAGATCACTGCTTATTATGCTGAAAAAACAGAAAATACTGATTCAGTATCTGAAATCCTCTATGTAGAAATTGGAGCAAAAGAAATTGTTTGTTTAATAAAAGCAAGTGAGTCTCAATTAATAGCAGGGTTTGAATACTTCCTGATAGAGAAACCTGGTAAAGGCTGGAGCGATATCTTTGAAGATCTAATCTCAAAATCGCTTCTTTTAAACAAATCATATCTCGAAACACAATGTATATTCAATTTTGAAGAAGCCGTTATCATTCCTAAAGAAAAATTCATTACGGGTTCTGCTGAAGATTATCTGTCGCTACTTTATGGAGAAAACAATGAATGCGATATGAAATTTGATTCTCTTGTTCCCATTGCTGAAATAAATATTTCCTTTCGTATAAATAAGCATTTAACTGATTGTTTGAACAAACAATTCGTTCTCTATAAATCGAATCATGTTTATTACAAAATATTAAAAGATATTTTGATAAGAAAAGAGAATGAGCCTCATTTTGTAAAAATAAAGTTATATAATACCCATATGATCATTGCAATTTTGAAGGGGGGTATACTTCAAATCATTCAATCATTTACGTATGAAAAAACAGAAGATATTTTATACCATTTAATAAACTGTTGTAAACAGTTTGAAGTTAATGTTTTAATTGCCGAACTGGAAATCAGTGGTTTTCTTGATGACAATTCAATATTGCTTGCGCAATTGCAAAATTATTTTGGAAAAACAACACTTGAACAAATGCCCTTAACTGGTGTGTTTGAAAACAGAGACGATTATCCTCCCCACACTTTCACCCATTATTCAAAACTGGTATTATGAGAATCATTTCGGGTAAATGGGGTGGAAGAAGGATCAGTCCACCAAAAAATATGCCCCATACCAGACCTACCACAGATATTGCAAAAGAAGGGTTATTCAATATTTTACAAAACCGAATGAATTTAGAAGGTATTAAAACACTTGATCTTTTTGGAGGCACAGGTTGTATCAGTTATGAACTTGCATCAAGGGGTGCAAAAGATTTGACAATTATCGAGAAGGATAATACCATGCATTCTTTTATCAAAAATAATTTTGAAATGTTAGGGGAGAAAGGTGCACAAATTCTTAAAATGGAAGTATTCTCCTTCCTGAATACCTGTTCAACATCTTTCGATTTCATATTTGCCGGCCCTCCTTATGCATTGGGAAATATTGACGATTTACCAAAAATAATTGTTACAAAAAAAATAATTGCCCCTAAGGGATTTTTTGTCTTAGAACATACCTCCCGTAATCAATATGAAAAATTTCCCGGATTCAGCTTTCAACGAAATTATGGGACTACTTTATTCTCATTCTTTGTGAATGCATAATTCTAAATAGTTCTTTTTTTATGAAAATGAAAAATTATT
>JAYTSC010000406.1:0-5009 GCA_043745885.1 Bacteroidota bacterium
CCAAAGCTGGCTAATTGCCCTAAAACCAATAGCATACCCATCACAATTCTACATTTCTTCATTATGCTTTCATAAGGGGTTTAGGCGTATTTGAGACATGATTAACAAGGCAAAGTTTAAAACTAAGGCAAATCCTCATATTTTCAATAGGATAGAGCCTTTAAATAATTGATTTGTTGTCTATTAGCAAAGATTTAGCAGCCGGGCCATAACAGAATAATAAGTCAAGAATGGATAAGTTGGCAATAAAGCCAATTCGATCTTCAAAAACCTGGGTATAAGAGTATACCGGAGGCTGATTTTGGTAATTTTTTGGGAGAAATTGATTCCGCATATCCATGACATCAATGGGATAATTTTTCCGATAATCGTCGGTAAGACAAAATGTAGGGTTAAATTTCAAGACGTTTTTTAGCCAGTCAAGTATTTTCAGATTGATGTCCAGCAGGTAAGTTTCTTCTTTTTCAAGTAGTGCCCAAACACCATCCCGGTAATATTCGAAAAAGGGGGATCGGTTGTAAGCCGATTCGATAGACCGCCAATGTTGTACCCGCCAATTAGTAGAATAGCTAATCTTTACCTCCTTCATTAGCCCTTTCTGACTTCTTCCATTTTCAAGCGGAACCGACAAATTGATCACCCCATTACTACCCGCAATCATGCAACGGTTGCGAAAACTCATTTTCTGGTACGACTCATATTGCTCAATTAGTATATTTGAATAATTAAATAAAATTTTAATGTAGTTAATTGTACCAAAATATTGGCAATCAATAATTAAGCTACGAATATTTTTATTTTGTTGAATCATTTATAATAATAACGTATTAATCTGATTTTATATCATTTTACATTTCTAATAATAGTTAATTATACTATATTTAAATATTGATTTACAATAGTTTATACTAATATATATCAACTACTATTTTTAGTTTATAAAAATGACCATTTTTCTCTCAGATATTCTAACATATTTAGTAACGAATATAGTTAATTTTTAAAGAGAATAATTGAAATCCCACCAGTCTCTCCTATTTTGCATACAAATAGTTACAATTGAAAACAACCTTCTTTTTGGCCCTCCTATTGCTGTTTTTCAGCGCATGTAAAAAACCTTTGGATTTTGAATACCGAAGTTTAAAAAATGTAAAATTGGAGAATCTGGGGTTTAACAGAACCACATTGGCAGTAGACTTGGTTTATTACAATCCGAATAATTTTGGCGTGGATTTGCGAAAAGTAGATTGTGATGTGTTTGTAGACTCCAGTTTATTAGGCAAATTTCAATTGGATACTTTAATGCATATCCCCAGATTGTCGGAGTTTTTTCTCCCCTCTCGAATTGTGGTGGATATGAATTCGGTTCTTAAAAATGGTTTGTTTTTGCTTTTTAGTAAGGAAGTATTGATTACGGTAAAAGGTACTACCAGAGTTGGCAAAGGAGGGTTATTTAAAACCGTGCCTTTTGTTTATGAATCAAAACAGAAACTGAGCCTTTTTTAAGTAGAAACTCGTTTTCAGGTTCTCTCTCCTTCCTCAATTTCAACTTTTAACTTGGTTGTAAATGAAAGGTTGCCATTGGAAAAAATACCGGCATTTTGAAGACATTTCCAACCGCTGACAGAGAGTGGCAGTGAAGGCGCTGAGAAAAAATTAAATCAATTGCATTTTAGCAACTTTGGGGTCTACCTGTACGGTATCATGTTCAAAATCTAACTTGATGCGCCATTTTTTGAAGTGTTGCTGCTCCAATAATGACCTCTTCACTTAAGCCAGGCACAACTAAAAATTCATCGCTTAATAAAATGTCTTCTATACAAAAATCAAGTAGTATTTTTTCTTTGATAATAATATAATGCCCTTCGCTTGCAGTCGCAATTTTACGTTCACGTCCAAGATTTACGGTTATCCCTAACTCAATTGCATACTCAGGGCTAATACATGATAAGTTCGCTCCGCTATCAAACAAAGCATAAAGCCGTCTCTGTTTTTGAACCCACAAATAGCAATAGAATTTTGATAAATGACATACCTGCTAATTTGAATGAAAGTTACTTAACAAAATCAATTCATTATGACATTTTGGAAATACACTGTTAAATACCTAGTAGAAATACTTTGGGGAGTTCAAATAAATTCTTTTCTTAAAACAGCAAAAAAGCTGTTCTTCAAAAAGCCAACCGCAGAACAAGAGAAACAGCGTTTATGTAGAGGAAAGAATAGATTAATTACATTTTCAACTTTGGGATCTACCTGAACAGTATCATGCACAAAATGTAATTTGATACGCCATTTTTGAAGTGTTGCTGCACCTATAATGGCTTCTTCGCTTAAGCGTTCTATAGAGGAGAAAAAATGAATTGTCAATAGACCTGATTTTTCAGTCGCAGGATTTATAAATCATGAAAATCTTAGTTATACAATTCTTCCCGCAACTCTTTTACCCTGCTATCTTCCATATACTCATCAAAAGTCATTAAGCGATCGATGATTCCTTTGGGAGTGAGTTCAATAATTCTATTGGCTACGGTTTGCATAAAAGTGTGGTCATGAGACGTAATCATCACTATACCGGGAAAAGTTTGACAGCCTTCATTAAAGCTTTGAATACTTTCCAGATCCAAGTGATTGGTTGGCTGGTCTAAGAGAATAAGGTTGGGGTTTTGTAACATCATGCGACTTACCATACAACGTACCTTTTCACCTCCACTGAGTACATTAGTTTTCTTAGAAATATCATCTCCACTAAAAAGCATTTTACCTAAAAAACCACGGATAAATGGTTCATCAGCATCGGTTACATGTGGTGGTACAAACTGACGAAGCCAATCCATCAGCGTCAATCCTTCTGTAAAAAATTCTTCATTTTCTTGAGGCAGGTAGGCTTTGGTAATTGTTGTTCCCCATTCAAATTTACCTTTATCCGGCTGCATTCTACCGTTGAGGATTTCAAAAAAACTGGTAACAGCTAGGGGATCTCGGCTTAAGAAAGCGATCTTCTCTCCTTTGTTAATACTGAAATGAACCTTATCAAAAAGTTGTCTGCCATTCACACTTTTGCTCATGTGTTCTACATTCAAAATTTGGTTTCCTACTTCTCGTTGTGGTTGAAAAATGATACCCGGATATTTTCTATTGGAAGGCTCAATTTCTTCAATGGTTAATTTCTCAAGCGCTTTTTTTCTTGAAGTAGCTTGCTTGCTTTTTGAGGCATTAGCAGAGAAACGAGCTATAAAATCTAAGAGATCTTTCCTTTTTTCTTCGTTTTTCTTATTCTTATCATTTATTTGTCTGCTAATTAATTGAGAGGATTCGTACCAGAAAGTATAATTACCGGTAAAAGTTTTAATTTTTGAACGATCCACATCCGATACATGGGTACAAATCGTATCTAAGAAGTGACGATCGTGACTTACCACCAATACAATGTTTTCATAGTCTGCCAAAAAGTTTTCTAACCAACCAATGGTTTCAATATCCAAACCGTTGGTGGGCTCATCTAATAAAAGAATATCCGGATTACCAAATAATGCCTGTGCAAGTAATACGCGAACCTTAAAAGTACTGGGGATATTCTTCATCAATATCTGGTGCATTTCTTCTTCAACGCCCAGACTGCTTAATAAATTTCCGGCATTGCTTTCAGCTTCGTATCCGCCCATTTCGCCAAATTCGCCTTCCAGTTCTCCTGCCTTCATCCCATCCTCTTCAGTAAAATCTTCTTTGGCATAAATAGCATCTCGTTCATGCATTACATCCCATAAATGTTTGTGACCCATTAATACCGTATTTAAAACGGTACATTCATCAAATTCAAATTGATTTTGTTTCAAAACTGCCATCCGCTCACCTTTCGTAATTTCTACGGTTCCTTTATTTGGTTCAATTTCGCCACTGAGTATTTTTAAAAAAGTGGATTTACCGGCTCCGTTTGCCCCAATTACCCCATAACAATTACCTTTGATGAAATTGATATTTACCTCATCAAATAATACCCTTTTGCCATATGCCAAGGTGATATTTCTTGCACTAATCATTTGTTTGCACTGTTTTTCGGCGGCAAAAGTAAGGCATAAGGTTCATTTTAAAGCTCCTATTTGAAATCAGTTTGTAGCGGGTGGTTAGTAAAAAAGTGATTGCTTTAAACATAGCATAAAAAAATAATACATATACCCTGCATTCAAATAAGAATTAGATACGATAACTTTAAGGATTACGTAACCATTCAAATTTAATAGAATGAAAATATCTTTAAGTACCATTTTCGGATTCCTCAGTGTTTTGAATCTTCTATTTACATCCTGCACTTCTACATCAAGAGATACGCGTTTGGACAAGGCAAGTAGAGAAAATAAAAACGGTTGGATTTATGTACATCTTGAGGGCTCTCCCTCAAACATTGGATACCAACATGGTTTTTTATTGGCCAATGATATAGATACTACTATGCAGGCATTGCAGCTATTATTGGTTCATGAAACCAAAAGAGATTGGTTATTTTATCGTAACTGCGCCAAAAACTTTTTGTGGAATAAATTAGACCGTGAATACAAAGATGAAATTAATGGTATAGTAGAAGGCTTGCAAGCTCAACACAAAAACTACGATAGTCTTGATATTACTGCATTAAATGCCATGGAAGAACTGGCCTATTATTATGTACCCTTACAAATGGAGAAAGAAAAAGCAGGATCCGGCAATAACAAAGCACCCGGCAATTGCAGTGCTTTTATCGCAACCGGTAGTTATACCTCAAATGGAAAAATTGTCATAGGACATAATAACTGGACCTCTTATATAATTGGTCAACACTGGAATGTAATTGCAGATATTGTACCTGAAAAGGGAAATCATATTTTAATGGATTGCATGCCCGGTTTTATTCACAGCGGGGATGACTTTTTAATAACGAATAATGGATTACTAATTACAGAAACCACCATTACACAATTTAAAGGGTTTGATACGACTGCAATACCTGAATTTATGCGAGCCAGAAAAGCGGC
>JAYTSC010000407.1:0-3438 GCA_043745885.1 Bacteroidota bacterium
CGAAAATTAATAGATTGCTACTAATGAAAACAAAGAAAGCCATCAAAATATAAATAAAATCTTTACGCATCAATTTGTTGAAATGATAATTAAATATGACTAATCCAACTTTTTATTAGAAAATAACTAATTAGCATAACTGATAAACTTTAGAACTCATTGTTTTAGAAAGATTTGATATGAAATGACTTAGGATAAAGAAATCATTTCTGAAATCCATAATCACGTTCAACCTTTGCAATTCGGATTTTATATTTTGCGTACCATTCCTCCATCCCCTTTTTCTGTGCAAACAAATGTTCAGTTTGATTCTTCCAGTTTTGAATGGCTTCTAAGCTCTCCCAATAGGAAACGGTGATTCCAAGTTCTTCTCTTGCAGATTCATGTCCGAGATAGCCGATTTGTTCTTTTGCCAGTTCGGCCATTTGTTCGGCCATTTCTGAATACCCAACATGATTTTCGGACATTTCTGAAGTGAAAACTACAGCAAAATATGGGGGTTCAGGGGTTTGAGATATCATTTTCAATTCGGTTTATTCTTTTATCTTGTATAGTAATATCTATTAAATCGCTTTGGTAGATTCTAGCAAAAACCTTTCATGTAGTTTTACTATTTGTGGAATAAGTAAATGTTCGTTATCATTAAGGATAACAAAATCACATAAACGCATTTTTATCTCATCGGATAACTGTCTTTTCATTCGCAATTCTACTTCGTCTTTGGTTAAACCATCCCTCTCCATCACCCTTTTTATTCTAAGGTGTTTCGGTGCAAGAACACCTATCATATAATTAAAACCGATTGTTGTACCCACTTCAAAAAATAGTGCAGCTTCTTTTACAGTGTAGGGAGTAGTTTGCTCACTAGCCCATACTTCTCCCGCAGCAATTGTAAGCGGATGAACCAAACTATTTAATTTTTCAAGTTGATAGGGCTCATTGAATACAATCTCAGCCAGCAACTTTTTGTTGAGTTTGCCTTTCAGATAGCAGGATTCTCCAAATTGTTCTTTTATTGATAATTGAAGTTTTGTATCTGTTTCCATCAATTTTTTTGCAGCCTCATCGGCATTAAAAACAGGTATCCCCAACACATTAAATATTTCAGCAACAGTTGTTTTTCCGCTTCCAATACCGCCGGTAAGTCCAATTCTAAGTGCCATTTGTTAAGATGAGGTTGTTCAGAATGGAAAGGTATTATTTCTATTGTATGGTTACTACAATAACATTAAAAAAACCGAATGAAACTTTCATTCGGTTTTTTATATTCGTCTGTATAGAAAATTGCTATTAACTCTTCTCTATTACCGGTTTATTAAGTGCCAAAGACCATTCCATGCTGATAGATGACTTTTCTATCTTTAGGTAGCTACCGGGGCTAACTTCCAATTGAATCGTATTGTCTTCATTTATTTTGTTAATTGCTCCATGTATCCCTGCAATAGTTACTACTTTATCACCCTTTTGCATATTTTCTACAAATTTCTTCTGGTCTTTGGCCTTTTTTGCCTGGGGGCGGATCATAAATAGCCAAAATACAAGAATAATTCCCCCCATTAATACCAATTGAACCATACCTCCACCACCGGGTGCAGCTTGTAAGAGAACTAAATTTACATTAAACATTAGGATTGTTTTTATTTTTTATGATTGAATCTTTTTATAATCGAGATGCAAATATAAGGGTTAGTTAGTTCATAGACCATGGCCCATGGTCTATGAACTATACTCAGCCTTTGTTTTTAAAACTTATCTTCTGTATTTTCCCTGATTCCAGCATTTCTTTGTGTATGTTATCCAAAATGCCATTTACAAATTGCCCGCTTTGCGGTGTACTATAATCCTTAGCCAAATCGATATATTCGTTAATGGTCACTTTAGTAGGGATGGTCTCGAAGTACAATAATTCACATACGCCCATTCGCATCAAAACCATATCCAAAACCGCAATCCTTTCAGCATCCCAATTTTTTAATTTGGGTTTAATTAGTTCTGCGCAATATTCTTTTTTCTCCAATGTAGTAGTGAGCAGTGATTTGGCAAAGTCCCATTTTTCCGGACTTAACATTTCTTGGAGGTCATAACTACCTGGCTTTTGTATATAATTCAGCATTAATTGGTCCATCATATCGGCATCATCATCCCAATTTGTATATAATTCTTCCAGGTGATTGATAAAGGATTCATTGGGAAGCATCAATTGCGTAAAAATGAGCTTCATAATTTCCTTTTCCTTTGCTTTTTCTCTGCTCTGCTGTGCTATGTATTCTTTGTATTTGCTTGTATGGGTAAGTTCAACATATATTTTTTTAACCAAATCTTTGTCTATTCGCTTTTGGGGATTATCTTTTTCCATGGCCAATTTATAAGAAGCGTTTTCCAATATCAGCCATAAAAATTCATTACCTGCTATTTTTATATTCACATTCAGGTCATCTTCAGAGGGAAGGTTACGGGATGCCCTTTTTTGAGCACTGGTTTCAGCGTACCTGGCAACTTCGGTTAGAAAATAAAGTAGATAAACAAACAATTCCCTGCTCTTATCCAATTGCTTCTTTAATTCATCCACAGGTTTTTGAAATGCAATGGTATTATCTGCCGCCTCAATCATGTAAAGCAATTGCATCACTTTTGCACGAATATTTCTTCTACTTATCATCAGGTAAGAACTTTTTTGAGAGCCGCAAATGTATTATATAAACGGGGTTAACCAACGATTGATTTTGCTTTTATGGGTCTTTTTTGAAAGATTTTCTTTTCAAATCGTATTTTCTACTTCTGCTTTTGTCCAACTGGTGGCATTTGTATGAATTAATGACATTTCGGGCTTTATGTAATTTTGGCACGGCAAGTATCAAAAACTTCCCCATCTTTGCGCCGTTTCTGACAGTCTATGTACAAGAAGATCATTTTTGGGCATTGTTTCTGAAAAAATGACCTGAATTTGTTTAATGGCATAATAATCGATGAATGGTAATAGTATTATTAATCAATCAATAAAAAACCTATAACGTATGGCAAAAAAACTCAACGTTACTCCTCTACATGACAGAGTAATAGTTAAGCCAGCTGCTGCTGAAGAAAAAACTGCAGGCGGAATCATTATCCCTGATACTGCTAAAGAAAAACCACAACGCGGCACTATTGTAGCCGCAGGTGTTGGTAAGAAGGATGAACCGGTAACTGTAAAAGTTGGCGATACCGTTTTATATGGCAAATATGCAGGAACTGAGATCCAGATTGACGGACAGGACCTCTTAATCATGAGAGAAAGCGATATTCTCGCAATTATTTAATTAGCAAATTACTTAATGGCTTTTTATTAGATTCCTATTGAGTTATTTTCAAATTTTAAAATTTTCAAATTAAAATATCATGGCTAAACAAATTTTCTTCGATATCGAAGCAAGAAATAAAATGAAAAAAGGCGTTGACACC
>JAYTSC010000408.1:0-7245 GCA_043745885.1 Bacteroidota bacterium
CAATTAAAAGTATTACAGACTGATAAAAAAGAGCAGGATCAAGTGGTTGCACAGTTAAAGGGTAAAGAAAAAGAAATAGCAAGACAGATAAACGAAAAAGAAAAACAAAGACAAAAAACCCTACAAGCTTTCAATGCCATTATTCGTAGGGAAATAGAGGATGCCAAAAAAAAGGAAGCAGCCAGACTAAAAGCCATTGAAGACCAAAGAAAATTACATCTTACAGATAATACTCTCAAGAATTCCCCTTCTAGCACTAAGCCTTCTAAAATCAATGAGCCCATAACCGGAATGGCATCACCCATAAAAGACAGGGCTTATACACCCTTAGAATCTACTCCTGAGGGAAGAGAAATGTCGATTAATTTTGAGAATAACCGGGGAAGATTGCCATGGCCTGTTTCAACAGGAGTTGTAACTGCCCATTTTGGACTCGAAAAAATACCGGGTACTAAGCTTACCAGAAGAACAGATGGCATTGAAATTTCTTTGCCTGTTGGGTCTACTGTGAAATCCATAGCTGATGGACTGGTGATTTATGCAGGAGAAGTGGATGGAGAACAGTTATTGGTAGTTCAACATGGGAAATATTTCAGCGGCTATAATCATTTGTCTTCTGTAAATGTTTCCAAAGGTAGTGAGGTAAAAGCCGGAACAGTTTTGGGTAAAACAGGTACTTCAATTGATGGGGAAGGGGTATTGCTTTTTATGATTATGAATGATAAAAGTGTTCCGCAAAACCCCGAACCCTGGTTAAAACCGCATAAATAATTTTTAAAAGGTACTCGTATGTAGAAAGATGCTCAGCGCATCTTTTTTTCTTTGGCGGATATCTCATGCCTAATTAAAAAATCGCATAACTTCAATCAAATACTTTTTGTATGAGCCAATATATTTTATCCTTTGACCAGGGCACTACCAGCAGCCGAGCCATTGTATTTGACAAGAAAGGTGCTATCATTTCAGTTGCGCAAAAGGAATTTACCCAAATCTTTCCAAAACCGGGATGGGTTGAACATGATGCAAATGAAATATGGAGTACCCAACTAGGCGTTGCAGCAGAAGCCATTACCAAAGCAGGGTTGACTGTTAAAAATATTGCTGCTATTGGCATAACCAATCAAAGAGAAACCACCGTAGTTTGGAATAGACATACAGGTATACCCATTCATAATGCCATTGTTTGGCAAGACCGCCGAACCGCCACTTTTTGCGATGAACTAAAAGCAAGCAGAATAGATTCTGCCATACAACAAAAAACAGGATTGGTAGTAGATGCTTATTTCTCAGCAACCAAAGTAAAATGGATACTGGACAATGTTGAAGGAGCCCGAGAAAAAGCAAATAATGGCGATTTGTATTTTGGAACAGTAGATAGCTGGCTATTATGGAAACTTACCAATGGCACAGTTCATGCAACTGATGTATCCAATGCTTCAAGAACTATGTTGTTTAATATTCATTCATTAAAATGGGATGAAGAATTATTAAAAATATTTAATGTTCCAACTTCTATGCTGCCTGAAGTTAGAAGCAGCAGTGAAGTATATGGATATACGCAAAACATTTTAACTGCCCATAATATTCCCATAGCCGGTATTGCCGGAGATCAACAAGCTGCTTTGTTTGGACAGATGTGTACGCAACCCGGTATGGTAAAAAATACGTACGGCACAGGTTGCTTTATGCTAATGAATACAGGGGAAAAAGCAGTGCCTTCCACTAATAACCTTCTGACCACCGTTGCTTGGAAAGTAAATGGAGTTACTAATTATGCACTCGAAGGAAGTGTGTTTATTGCCGGGGCAGTGGTACAATGGCTAAGGGATGGATTAAAAATAATTCGAAATTCAGCTGAAGTAGAAATGCTGGCTGCAGAAGTTGACAGTAGTGATGGCGTATATATTGTTCCCGCATTTGCCGGATTAGGAGCACCTTATTGGAATCAACATGCCCGAGGAACGATTGTTGGACTTACCCGTGGTTCATCCGGGGCTCATCTTGCCAGGGCAGCATTAGATAGCATTGCCTATCAAACCATGGATGTATTGAAAGCGATGGAAGCAGATTCAGGTATTGCCATTAAGGAATTAAGGGTTGATGGTGGTGCTACTGCCAATAATTTACTGATGCAGTTTCAAAGTGATTTACTGAACACAAAAGTAGTTCGACCAACTGTGGTAGAAACAACAGCCTTGGGTGCCGCATATCTGGCGGGGCTAGCTGTTGGATATTGGAACAGCACGAATGATATTCAACAACAATGGCAAATGGAAAGAGTGTTTTCTCCAACAATGTCTGATGAAAAAAGAAATGAATTATCCCAAGGGTGGAGGCGGGCTATCAATACTGCAGTAAGTTGGAGTGAATATGGCTGATCATTTTAGCATATCCCTTTTTTACCAATTGTATTTTTTATTATAAAAAAATAACTTCTCAGCTGAATTGAGTCTTGATTACAAAGAATCAACATTCAATAATATTTACCGAAAATTCTTATGAACAGAGAAGAAATGTTATATCATTTATCCCAAACAACGGAATGGGATATGGTTATTATCGGTGGTGGCGCCACAGGTCTAGGATGTGCATTGGATGCAGCTTCTAGAGGATATAAAACTTTACTAGTTGAACAATATGATTTTTCGAAAGGCACATCCAGTCGATCTACTAAACTAGTACATGGAGGAGTTCGATATTTAGAACAAGGTAATATTAAATTGGTAAGAGAAGCCCTCCGTGAAAGAGGCTACCTTTTAAAAAATGCACCCCATCTTACTTCAGTTCAGCCATTTATTGTTCCTGTATTCAGCTTATGGGAAAAAATTTATTATGCAATTGGCTTAAAAATATACGATTTACTTTCAGGAAATCTCTCTTTGGGTAAAACAAAGGTTTTATCAAAAAAAGAAACCATTGCTCATCTTCCCGCTATCAACCCGGATAAACTTTCCGGTGGTATTTTATATTTAGATGGACAATTTGACGATAGCCGACTTTGTATAGATTTGGCTATTACTGCCAGCAATAAGGGGGCTTCTGTACTCAATTATTGTAAGGCCATTGGATTTGAAAAAAATAAGGATAAGATATGTAAGGTAAATATTACGGATACCCTATCCGGTAATGAATATTCAGTAAAAACAAAATCTGTCATAAATGCAACCGGTGTATTTACCGATGCTGTTTTACAAATGGATGATGCTGAAAGACACAATTTAGTATCACCCTCTCAAGGAATTCATCTGGTAGTTGACAAATCTTTTTTCCCTGGCACAAATGCGATGATGATTCCTAAAACTGCTGATGGGAGGGTATTATTTGCTGTTCCCTGGCATGATAAAATAATATTGGGAACAACTGATACGCCGATCAATATTACACAAATTGAACCCATCCCATTAGAAGAAGAAATTGAGTTCATTTTGAAACATATCAACCAGTATGGAAAAAATACAATCCTTCGTAAAGATGTGAAAAGTATTTACGTTGGATTAAGACCACTCGTAAGAAATAAAGGAAAACAACGAACCTCACTACTATCCAGAGATCATACACTATTGATAGCCCCTAGTGGTTTGGTTACCATAACAGGCGGAAAATGGACCACTTATCGGAAAATGGCACAAGATGCTGTTGATAATGCAGTTTTTATTTCAAAACAAATAAAAACAAATTGCAAAACAAAAAACTTGTTTATTGGCAATAATAAAGAAAAGGAATTTTTGATAAAAGAAATGATTCAGAACAATCTTTTATTAGGAGAGAAAATTCATGCAAATTATCCCTACTTACAAGCAGATATCGTTTATGGAATTAAATACGAAATGGCATTGTTTGTTGAAGATATTCTAGCTAGAAGAACGAGATTACTTTTTTTAGATGCTAAGGCTGCTATGGAAGCTGCCCCGCTTGTTGCTAACATTTTGGCTACTGAGTTGCAAAAAAATGATCAATGGATTTTTGATCAAATAGAACAATTTAATACGCTTGCAAAACAGTATCTACTTTCATAATTTATTTATATCTTACAAACTAAACCAATTGCCATATGTCTCCTTTTATTGCTGAACTCATAGGCACTACATTCCTAATTTTATTGGGAAATGGAGTAGTAGCGAATGTTACACTTTCAAAAACCAAAGGAAATAATGGAGGTTTGATAACCATTACATTGGGCTGGGCAATTGCAGTATTTATGGCTGTATTTATTTGTACATCTTTTGGTCACGGTCCACATTTAAACCCAGCCATTACCATAGCAATGGCTTCCATTGGCAAGTTAGACTGGTCGCTGGTTCCTTCCTATCTTTTTGGTCAATTATTGGGTGCCATGTTAGGAGCAGGTTTGGTTTGGATGGCTTATCGCCAGCATTTTAATGAAACAGATGATAAAGCAACACTGTTAGGTGTGTTTGCAACTTCACCCTCCATTAAAAGTCCTTTTCAAAATACATTAACAGAATTGATTGGGACATTTGTATTGATTTTTGCTGCTATATGTATTACTAAATCTAATAGTTCCCTCGGTTCAATCGATGCAATTCCAATAGCTTTTGTTGTTTTAGGTATTGGACTAAGTTTGGGAGGGCCCACCGGTTATGCCATCAATCCGGCAAGAGATCTGGGACCTAGAATAATGCATGCCATTCTACCCATCAAAAATAAAGGAGGAAGCGACTGGGGATACAGTTGGGTGCCGGTTGTAGGCCCAATTATCGGCGCTGTTTTGGCGGCATTAATATGGCAACAACTGTAATTTTATAGATTTTAACCATTTTCAGGCTTTTTCCTCACTTTTTACGCTTGATTATTGACCTCTTTCAGACCATAGTGATTTGTTTGTTTATGTAACATTTTTGTCAGGAAATGACGCTGAATGTCGAAAATTCCAATAGCCTACATGTTAATTGACTTTCTATGCAGTTTTCCATAAATAATACCAATATAGTTAGCAGTTTTTAGCTTTTTTTAGACCTATCCCCTTACCTTTGCCGCCAAGTCTGAAAATTGACTAATATTTCATAAAAAATCACATTTTTAAACCTTAATATCTCTCCTCAAATGGCTACAAAAGGTAAAATTAAACAGATTATTGGTGCGGTAGTGGATGTTCACTTTCCGGACGATAATACGTTACCTGAAATTTATAATGCCTTGGAAATTACCAGGGAAACCGGTGAAAAATTAATTCTGGAAGTTCAACAACACTTGGGTCAGGACAGTGTTCGTACCATTGCGATGGATGGAACAGAAGGTCTTGTTCGTGGTATGACAGTAATTGATACGGGCAAAGCAATTGCTATGCCTATTGGAGAAAATATCAATGGACGTTTATTCAATGTAACCGGCGATGCCATTGATGGTTTGCCCCAGGTTAGCAAAGAAGGCGGACGCCCTATTCACAATACCCCACCATTATTCGAAAACCTGAGTACTGCATCAGAAATACTATTTACCGGTATCAAAGTGATTGATTTGATTGAGCCTTATGCAAAGGGGGGAAAGATTGGTCTTTTTGGTGGTGCAGGGGTAGGTAAAACGGTACTGATTCAGGAATTAATCAACAATATTGCCAAAGGGCATGGTGGTTTATCCGTATTCGCAGGGGTTGGAGAGCGCACACGTGAAGGAAATGATCTCTTAAGAGAAATGATTGAAGCAGGTATTATGAACTATGGTGACGATTTTAAACATAGTATGGAAGAAGGTGGTTGGGATTTAAGCAAAGTAGATATGAACGGATTGAAAGAATCCAAGGCTACTTTCGTATTTGGTCAAATGAATGAGCCACCGGGGGCACGTGCACGTGTGGCTTTAAGTGGACTAACCATTGCTGAATATTTCAGAGATGGAGATGGCACCGGAAAAGGAAAAGACATTTTGTTCTTCGTAGATAATATCTTCCGTTTTACACAAGCAGGCTCTGAAGTGTCAGCCCTTCTAGGCCGTATGCCTTCAGCTGTTGGATATCAGCCCACACTGGCTACTGAGATGGGATTAATGCAAGAACGGATTACTTCTACCAAAAATGGTTCTATTACCTCTGTTCAGGCGGTATATGTACCTGCAGATGATTTAACAGATCCGGCTCCGGCAACAACTTTTGCCCACCTGGATGCAACCACAGTATTGAGTCGTAAGATTGCTGACCTGGGAATTTATCCTGCTGTGGATCCACTGGATTCAACATCAAGAATATTAACTCCGGCTATTGTTGGAGAAGCACACTACGAATGTGCAGATCGTGTAAAATTGATCTTACAACGTTATAAAGAATTGCAGGATATTATTGCCATTTTGGGTATGGATGAGTTAAGCGAAGAAGATAAAATGACCGTTCAACGTGCTCGTAAAGTACAACGTTTCCTATCACAACCTTTCCATGTAGCAGAACAATTTACCGGATTAAAAGGGGTTTATGTTGATATTAACGATACGATCCGTGCATTCAATTCTATTATGGATGGTGAAGTGGATGAATATCCTGAAGCAGCTTTTAACCTGGTTGGTACATTAGAAGAGGCAGTTGAGAAAGGAAAAAAAATGATGGATGCTGCAAAAGGGTAGGCAATTTCAAATTATCAAATTACACTATGACTTTAGAAATATTAACTCCGGAAAAAAAAATCTTTAGCGGGGATGTGTATGGGGTACTCTTACCAGGTATTACCGGCTTGTTTGAAATTTTAGATAAACATGCTCCATTGGTAAGTGCCTTAAAAAAAGGGAACCTTAAGATTTTAAAAGCCAAGAATATTTTCGAAAATTTTTCAATTCAAAGTGGATTTGTTGAAGTGATAAATAATAAAGTAACTGTTCTTGTTGAAGGTGCCAAGGAAGCTTAAATCAACACCAAGATTATATGTATAAATGGCTCTCTTTAATAGAGCCATTTTTTTTGCTTAAGAATCAGGTAGTTTCTGATCTGATACCATTTAGACTTTACAAATACGCCATGTGTGATTGTGAGGACACAATCACGGCGATCAGGCAGTTGATGTGTCTTCACATCAACAACGGATCGTAAGAGTCATACGTTTTAATGTTTAATTGGTATGCGTAGTTGAATATTCCCAAGAAATAAAATTCCAAAATGGGTTTTGTGCTGAATGTAGAAAACTAATTTAATTGAGGGTCAATAGGATAATTAACCATTTGACTATATTCTCCCCCTAAATCCTGAAGTGCAGATTTCCAAACCTGTTGCGTATGTAAATTAAATATGAGTGACTTACTTGCTTC
>JAYTSC010000409.1:0-3324 GCA_043745885.1 Bacteroidota bacterium
TGTTCTCTTTGCATTTGCTCCATTCCACCATGAAAAGCTGCATTCTCTATTCTTCGCTCTTGTAATAACTTAGCCGTTCTGTCTACTGCATCGCGATGATTACAAAAAATAATGGCTGGTTCATCATTGATAAAACAAAGTAGTTCTGACAACTTACTTACTTTGTCTTTTTCTTCAGAAATTACTTGCTTAATGGAGAGTTCAGCTGGGGTTGCTGTATCTCTAAGAAAATCTAAAACAGTTATTTCATGGTTTGTGGCAAATTCAGGGATGGCCACTGTTGCTGTGGCTGAAACAAATACTTTTTTATTAACCTGTTGTAATGACCTAACTATATAAGACATTTCATCTTCAAATCCTAGTGCTAATGATTTATCAAATTCATCAAACACGATTGTTTTGAGCGATTGTAATTCAAAAGTTGCCCTTTTAATATGATCTGCAATCCTTCCGGGTGTTCCTATTAACAAAGCAGGTGGTTCAGTTAAATTTTGAATTTCCGTTTGCATATCATGTCCACCATAACAACAGCTTACTTTAAACCCGGTAGACATTTTCTTCCAAACCTCTTCAATTTGGATAGCCAATTCTCGAGAGGGGGTAAGGATAAGGGATTGCACTTTTATTTCTTTTAATTGCAATAATTGGCAGATGGGTAATAGAAAAGCTAGCGTTTTACCTGATCCTGTTGGTGATAAGAGCAAAATTTCATCCTTTGACAAAATCGCATCCGATGCAGAAATTTGCATAGAATTTAAAGTGCGGATTTCGAAATTAGCTAGTAAGGCAGAAAAAGTTTCATTCAATTCCATAAGCAAAGGTAATGGATTGGGTTTTATAGATCCGAAAACAGAAAAAGGGGATTGATTTAATTAAAATTGTCCAAACCCAAATTTTGAGTCAGATATTTGCTTTAAAATTTGGTTTTATACATTAACGATTTTCCAAAATATCATTTTCTAAGCATATGGAGTTATCTGATCATACAAAAAATATATTAGGACTTCACTTACCTACAGACCCCCGTTGGGTAGATTTAGCGGGTATTTCACTTGAAGCCATTCTAACTGACCATGCCTATTGTGAGCAAAAAGCAGCAACTACTTGTATAACATTGATTCAACGTTATTCAGACAAAGAAAAACTGGTTTATGAATTAGCACCTATTGTTGCTGAAGAATGGGGCCATTTTAGGCTGGTATTGAATGAACTAAAAAAGCGAAAACTAAAATTAGGCAAACAAAGAAAAGATGAATATGTAAATAAGTTAATTGAGTTTCAGAAAAAAGGAGGAAGTCCGGAAGATAGATTGTTAGACCATTTATTAACCATGGCTTTGATAGAAGCGAGAAGTTGTGAAAGATTTAAAAGATTGAGTGAAGGATTAAAGGATGCATATCTCCGAAATTTTTATCGTCGTTTTATGGAAAGTGAAGCCGGACATTATACTTTATTTATTGAACTGGCAGAAACCTACCTTGAAAAATCGAAAGTTAGAACACGTTGGAAAGAATGGCTGGCTTATGAATCAGAGATTATGAAAGAATTGGAAATTAGGGGAGACCGTATACATTAAGTTGGCTAATAAAAAAGAAATGAGGTATAAATACGCTAAATTGTAAATATCAATTTAAATAGTTTTGTATGAAACAGAAAGATATGGGATTGATCTATGTAACTATTGACATAATTAATAGTGAAGATATAGGATTAGCAAGAAGAGGAATTATTGACGTTGATGAAATAAAGCGGATGTAAATAAAAGCACTTGTTGACACCGGATCGTATATGTTGGCTATAAACGAGCAAATTCAGTCCTATTTGCAATTACTTGTTGTTTAGAAAAGAAGAGCCAGAATGGCTGATGAAACTATTATTGAATGCGATATAGTGGCACCTGTTGAAATAAAGTTAAAAAATAGAAGATGTACTTGCAGTGCTATTGTACTTCCCGGAAACGCTGAACCACTCTTAGGTGCTATCCCATTTGAAGATATGGATGTTGTGATTAATCCCCAGCGTCAGGAACTAACGGGTGCATAACATTTTTTCGTTAAAGGAATAGAGGTTGCGCATAGTGCCAATCTCTTATAATGGTGGGGTTGAAAATGCGAGAGACCTTACGGTTACTTTGTTACAGCCTCTATGCATAGCCCCGGGTCGCTCATGACCGCTGGACCTCGTCCCTGTTTCAACGAACCTGCCTATCTGCAAAGCTTTTCAAAAAAGCACTCAACATTTCGTTTGCACTATTCATATAAAAGACACAAATGTGCGCGTTGGCATGGCAAAACGCGCGGAGCGATCGTATTTGCCTTGATTTTTCTTTGCTTGCCCGCCGACCAGGCAGGTTACTTTCTTTGTATCAAGACAAAGAAAGTAAATAGAGGTCGCGCTCAGCGCCAACCTGTTATACTGATGAATTTGAAAGTGGAGGAAGCCTTACAATCAACTTGTCACAGCCTATATACGTAACCTCAAGCCACTCCGGTTAAGCCTTCAGAAGAAATGGTATAAACAGGTTTCGTTTCTTCTATGTTGCCGTATATGCTTAACTCCTTTTGCCCGGACCGCGGAGCCTCCTCTTTACGCCCACACCGCTTTGGTACTAGGGAACTCGCGATCAAAATGTGCTAAGTTTCATTTTACTGCTTTCGCCTGACGCCGTAGCCAAAAGAGCCGTCTCTCTAAAGACTGGTATCAGGTGCGTAGCTATGCTCTAACAGTTTTTTTTCATGACTCCTTTACCGAAAAAATGTTATGCACCCGAACTAACTGTCAATCCGGATAGTCCATTCATGGCCACAATGAAAATGAAAGAATTGACATTTGCATAAGATTATCAACCATTATTTTCAAAATAATTTAACTCTTTTGCAAAATCAAGAAAGGGATACTTCGATTGCAATACTTTTGTTTTATTGCTATAGTTTTCTAAAAAATGCTGGTGCTGGATGGTTAAATTGTTGAGTGGCTTGTGCTGAAAAGCAAGGTTAATTTCAGCAATTTCTTTCATTAATGATTTGGCTTCCTCATTCATACAAGATTCTGTAAATTTTTCCCATACATATTGCGTTGCCTGGTAATTGGGATGAACCAGGTCTTCTGCATAAAAACGATAATCGCGCAAATCATCAATCACTAACTCATAAGCCGGAAAATAATATGACCTGTCAAATTTTTCAATAAGTTGGTGTACCGTTTGTATCAAAACTGCTTTACTTCGATTATTTTCAATAACCCCTTCACGTAAATGACGCACCGGACTTATGGTAAAAATGATGGTAAGATTAGGATTGAATAAAAATATTTTTTTTAACAAAT
>JAYTSC010000410.1:0-2809 GCA_043745885.1 Bacteroidota bacterium
CTATTCGATCATCCCAATGATCTTATCAAATTGAAAGCGGCTATTGTATTAGTTAAATGTTGCACAGATGGGATGGAAATTCTTAAAGCAAAAGCAGTAGACCTACCGGAACCCTATCATAGAATTCTTTTACACGTTCAATTTGAAATCAAAAAATGATCTGGAACTTGATTGTTAAAATAATTTTTGATTTCCTTACCTATGGAATATTTATATATTCCATTATACTATTGCTTTCTTATTTATTCATAGGATTGTATTCTATTGGCGAAACTGAAAAACATATCAGAAAAAATTTATTTACCGATTATAGAATATTAGCTACCTCTGTACATGCCCCAACGGTAAGTATTCTTGCTCCTGCTTACAATGAGGGGCTGAACATTGTTGAAAATGTCCGCTCCTTACTTTCTATATATTATGTAAATATGGAAGTAATCATTATTAACGATGGCAGCAAGGACGATAGCTTGGAAAAACTGATTAACGCTTATGAATTGGAAAAAGTTGACTTTTTTATCAACGAACCATTAGCTACAAAAAAAGTAAGAGGTATTTATAAAAGCAGAAATGCGATCTACCATAAACTCATTGTAGTAGATAAAGAAAACGGAGGTAAAGCCGATGCGTTAAATGTGGGTATCAATATCTCTTCCAATAAATACCTGGTGTGTATTGATGTAGATTGTGTATTAGAACAAGATGCATTACTCAAAATGGTGAAACCATTTTTAGAGCAAACAAATAAACGGATAATTGCCACCGGAGGTGTTGTGCGGATTGCCAATTCTTGTATTATTGAAGAAGGCCGTTTGGTGAAAGTTAACTTGGCTAATGATTATTTACCACAAATACAAATACTCGAATATACGCGAGCTTTTATTTTAGGAAGAATGGCCTGGGCCAGGTTGAATGGATTGATGTTAATTTCCGGAGCCTTTGGTGCATTTGATAAAGAAATTGTTATCAAATGTGGTGGTTACAACCACAATACTGTAGGAGAAGATATGGAATTGGTGGTTAGAATGAGAAGATATATGGAAGAGCGAGGAGAAGAATATCTGGTAACTTATATACCTGACCCACTTTGTTGGACTGAAGCCCCTTCTACCTATAATATCTTGGGTAGACAAAGGAACCGATGGCTAAGGGGAACCTATGAAACATTGCGTTTCCATCGAATTATGTTTTTTAATCCAAAATATGGTTTGTTAGGCATGTTAAGTTTTCCCTATTGGTTCTTTTTTGAATTGTGTGCACCACTCATTGAATTTTTTGGCTTTCTCTTCTTCTTATTTCTGGCTTTTTTTGGAATCTTGAATTGGGGCTTTTTTATAGCTTATTTTGTATTCATTGTATGTTTTGGTTATTTGTATTCTTGTTTTGCCATTTTAATGGAGGTGCTAACGTTTAACCAATATAAACGAAGAATTGATATCCTGCGATTAATGCTTAGCGGCTTAACAGAGCCTTTCTTGTATCATCCATTTGTAGTCTGGAGTGCCATCAAAGGCTTTATTGATTTGATCAAAAAGAAAAAATCATGGGGAGAAATGACAAGACAAGGTCTTACAAAAAAAATAGAAGTTCAGCCTACGCTTATTACTAATCATTTATCATTAGAAACGGGTACTCCTACTAAAAATATTGAAACTAAACCGGTAGCAGTAAAGGTTGAAAAGCAGGTTTCTACTTCCCTTTTAGAAAGAACCATTGTTCCTGCAATTAATAGAGGTATTACTTTTATTGGAGAATCATTTATCCATTTTTTAGGAAGAGCCACTGTGTTCTTTATTTTAATTATTCTAGTCAGAATTTTTGAAATAGGAATCAACTATTTTCAACACGGCAAACCTCCGTTTTTTGAAAAAGTGATTCTATTTGGGTTAGCCAATGACATCGTGATATTTATACAAGTTTCAATAATCGTGTATTTTATTTTTGCCATTTTCTATTTCATAAATAAAAAAATAGCAAATGTCATTTTTATAATAGTAGCCATTATTTTTTTACTAATTCAGGTGTCTCTATCACAATACTTTGTTACTACCTTAGTGCCACTTGGCGCAGATCTTTGGTCCTATTCTATGGCAGATATTCAGCAAACAGTTGGCGCTTCCGGAGGTATTACTCTTTCTGTTATTGTAAGTCTCTGTATTATGGCGATAGGTGGTATTCTGGCTTTTATTTTTCTTCCTAAAAAAATAAAGATTAATGGCTGGTTTTCTTTCTTAATTTTTTTGGTATGTATCATGGCATTTATCAGTAATGTTACTAAATATTCCGATAAGTGGCTTCCGGGTCAGGAATATAGTAACAGTATTGTTAGCAATAAATCCTGGTATTTCTATACAAAGAGTTACCAGCATTTTTTCCCAAAACCTGAAGTCACTGATATTTATACCGAATATCAGTTTTCCGGAGTTAATGCAAGTAAGGATGAGAATAAGGTGATTTCCATTAAATACCTTGACAATAAACAATATCCTTTCCTACACCTATCTGATAGTTCAGCCGATGTATTGTCGCCATTTTTTAATAAAGACAGTACACCCCCCAATATTGTCATACTTCTTTTAGAAGGCTTGGGGAGAGCTTTCACCAATAAAGGTGCGTATCTTGGAAATTTCACCCCCTTCATTGATTCACTTTCGGGAAAAAGTTTGTATTGGGAAAATTTTCTCAGTGAGGGGGGAAGAACATTTGCAGTATTGCCTTCATTAATTGGCTCATTGCCCTTTGCAAAAAACGGCTTTTCTGATTTAAGTGAATCTATGCCCAACCACTTATCTCTAATTAACCTTTTACA
>JAYTSC010000411.1:0-2989 GCA_043745885.1 Bacteroidota bacterium
TCATGATGATCACAACTAGACTTAAATCTAAAACAATATATCACTTTTATCAAATTAGGCTGAGAATTTTATGAACTTTTGAATAATTTCACAGAATCAACTAATCAAACATACATAAATGGAATACAGACAGATAGGAGAATCATCCATTCAAGCTTCGGCTATTTCTTTTGGCGCTTGGGCAATCGGTGGATGGATGTGGGGCGGAGCCGATAGAAAGGAAGCATTGGAAGCCATTCTGGCCGCTTATGAATTGGGGGTAACTACCATTGATACTGCACCGGTATATGGACAAGGATTAAGTGAAGAAATTGTGGGCGAGGCTTTAAAAAGTCTTTCCAGAGATAAAGTACAAATATTAACCAAGTACGGATTGAGGTGGGACATCAGCAAAGGGCAACATTACTTTTCCAGTAAAGACAATAATGACAAGCCATTGGAGGTATATAGATATGCGGGAAAAGAATCTGTGATTTGGGAATGTGAACAGTGTTTACGAAGATTAGGAACAGATTATATTGATTTATTCCAAATTCATTGGGCCGACCCTACCACACCCATTGAAGAAACCATGGAAGCAGTTTTACAATTACAAAAACAAGGAAAAATTCGTGCTGCAGGTGTTTGTAATTATACTGCCGAACAAATGAAAATTGCTGAAACAGTATTACCACTTGCTTCCAACCAGGTTCCGTATAGTATGATTTTTAAGGACATTGAAAAAGAGGTGATTCCATATTGCATAGAAAACAAAAAAGCAGTGATCGCCTATAGTCCTTTACATAGAGGGATTCTTACAGGAAAGATAAAGCCCGGACATATTTTTAATGACGGTGATACCCGTGAAGGGAATCGTTTTTATTCAAATGAAAATATTATAAGAACCAATTTATTTTTAGATGAACTAAGACCATTGGCCGCTGATAAAAATATTTCTCTTTCACAGCTGGTAATTGCCTGGACATTGGTGCAACCGGGAATTACTTTAGCATTGGTTGGCGCAAGAAATGCAGAACAAGCAATCCAAAATGCAAAAGCCGCTGAAGTAGTTTTACATTCAGATGAGTTGTCAATGATCAATCATGCCTTACAAAAACTAGAACTGAAATTCTAAAATCCCCTCTGCGCCTCCCCGCCTCTGCGTTAAAAAAATAATCGCTAAGTCAATCACAGGCAAAGGTTAGGAATATGTATATTGTTATTTGAATTTTAAAAAATCAGCAAAGGGCTATCAAATATTCCCTTTTTTCATTTCACTAACCGCATAATCCACTGCCCTTGCCGTAAGCGCCATATAAGTTAAGGATGGATTTTGACAAGAAGTAGACGTCATGCAAGCACCATCGGTTACAAAAACATTCTTACAAGCATGCAATTGGTTCCATTTATTAAGCAAAGATGTTTTGGCATCATGTCCCATACGAACGCCTCCCATTTCATGTATATCCAATCCTGGTGCCTGTTTGCTATCAGAAGATTTGATATCATAAAAACCGGCCCGAGTAAACATTTCTGATAATTGTTCTTGGTAATCTTTAATCATTTTCTCATCGTTGTCGTCATAATCAACACTGATTTTTAGTCTGGGAATTCCCCACTCATCGGTCAACTTTTTATCCAGTGAAACAAAATTGCTTTCTTTTGGAATCGTTTCACCCATCATATGCGAACCCACATTCCAGGGACCTAGTTTGCCATGATCAATATTTGATTTCAAAGATTCTCCAAAGCCTTCTGTATTTCTATCCATTCTCCGATTGGCAGAAAAACCGGCTGCATACCCACGTAAGAAATTGGTTTCTTGTTTTTCAACATTACGAAACCTTGGAATATAGGCACTGGTTGGTTTACGGCCCTCTGAATTTTTATCCAACATCCCATCAAATTTGCCACTAACTCTTGCCCGGTAATTGTGAAAAGCTACAAACTTGCCTAAAAGTCCTTTATCATTTCCCAATCCTTGTGGGAAGCGGGTGGAAATAGAATTTAACAAAACTAAGTTTGTATTTAATGCTCCGGCATTCACAAAAATAATTCGTGCAAAATAATCTGTTTCTTTTTTGGTGATAGCATCAATAACTTTCACTCCTGTTGCTTTTCCGGTCTTTTGATCAATTAGAATTGAATGAACAACTGCCTGAGAAATCATGGTCAGATTTCCTGTTTTTTCAGCCCAAGGAAGTGTAGATGAATTGGAACTAAAATAACCTCCAAAAGGACAGCCTCTTTGGCAAATGGTTCTGTTCTGGCATTGTGCACGTCCTTGTTCAATATGAATTTTCTGTGGCTCGGTAATATGTGCACAACGACCATAAATGATGTGCCTGCCTTGGTAGTTTTTCGATACAAAATCTTTAAAATAATTTTCAACACAGGACATTTCAAGTGCCGGTAAGAATTCTCCATCGGGTAAAATATCCAGACCATCTTTATTGCCTGAAATACCTGCAAATTTTTCAACATGGCTATACCAAGCAGCTAGGTCATTGTAACGAATAGGCCAATCAACTGCAAAACCATCGCGCTGAGGTCCTTCAAAATCATATTTACTCCAACGTTGTGTTTGTCTGGCCCATAAAAGAGATTTTCCGCCGGTTTGGTAGCCTCTTATCCAGTCAAAAGGTTTTTCTTGTTTATAAGGATGATCTGCATCTTTTACAAAAAAATGTTGGGCATCTTCTTTAAATGCATAACACTTACTCACCACGGGATTGGCTTCTTTGATATCGTTGGAAATTTCGTTTCTATGTTCAAATTCCCAGGGCATTGTATTAGTGGTTGGGTAGTCGCGCAAATGTTTTACTTCTGCTCCCCTTTCCAATACCAAAGTTTTTAATCCTTTTTCAGTAAACTCTTTAGCAGCCCATCCCCCGCTCATTCCGGAGCCGACAACAATTACATCAAAAGTATTTCTTGAATTGCCCATTTTTATTATTTTAAATTATGCAGGAACACATCCCTTGTATTTACCCGGAATGATTTGATATAC
>JAYTSC010000412.1:0-1565 GCA_043745885.1 Bacteroidota bacterium
AAGTAATCGGATACTTTTCAAAAATACCATTTCGCATCCATTAGGAGTCGATTTCTATAATCTTTTTCGCAATCCTGGGTTAAATGTTTGTATTAAAAGAACTTGTGTTAGAAAAATTCATCCAAAGTCGCAAAGAAGAACTTTGCCCCTGCTCCTTATCTGTCATTGCGTGAAACAAAGGCTTAAACGATCTTCAGCACACTTATGTTGCTTACCACTCATATGGCTTCTGATCATTTCCCATCTTTTTGATAATTGATTGCCTCCACCCATTCCAAAACTTTACCTTTGCCCCAAACAAGCGTTAGTTTATTATGTGGCTAAACAATATTCTCGAAACAATCGGCAATACCCCCCTTATCAAATTAAATAAGATCACTAAAGATATACCAGCCATTGTTTTGGCTAAAGTGGATTATTTTAATCCCGGAAATTCTATCAAAGACCGTATGGCCTTAAAGATGGTAGAAGTTGCCGAAAAAGAAGGGAAATTAAAACCGGGTGCAACCATTATTGAAGGCACCAGTGGTAATACCGGAATGGGCCTCGCCTTAGCAGCCTGTGTAAAAGGGTACAAGTGTATTTTCGTTACAACTGATAAACAATCCAAAGAAAAAGCAGATATTCTAAAAGCAGTAGGTGCTGAAGTAATTGTTTGTCCCACCAATGTATTGCCTGATGATCCGAGAAGTTATTATAGTGTAGCAAAAAGATTGGGTAAAGAGATTCCCAATTCAATGTACATGAACCAATATGATAATTTGGCAAACCGCCAGGCGCATTATGAAAGTACAGGACCGGAAATTTGGGAGCAGACAGAGGGTAAAATTACCCATTTAGTTTGTACAGCAGGAACAGGTGGTACCATCACTGGAGCAGCCATGTACCTAAAAGAAAAAAATCCTCATATCAAAATATGGGCAATTGATGTGTATGGTTCTTTATTAACTAAATACTTCAGAACCGGGGAAATTGATATGACTGAAGTGCATCCTTATATTTCTGAGGGTTTTGGAGAAGATTTTGTTCCTCAGAATTATGACATGAGCGTAATTGACTTGTTTGAACAAGTTACTGATAAAGATGGAGCAGTAATGGCTCGCAGGATTGCCAAAGAAGAAGGCATGTTTTGTGGATATAGTGCCGGTAGTTGTTTACAAGGATTAATGCAACTAAAATCATCACTCACAAAAGAAGATGTGGTGGTATGTATTTTTCATGACCATGGCAGCCGATATGTTGGAAAAATTTATAATGACCAATGGATGATGGAACGTGGCTTTTTAGATGTGAAAACATTTAAAGACATAGTAAATGGCAGAACAGAAAAAAGATTAGTATCAATAGAACTTACCCATACAGTTGCCCAAGCAGTTGAGTTAATGAAAAAATATGATATAGAACAAATTCCAGTTTTGAAACAAAATGAATTTGTAGGTGCTGTAAGTGAAAGCGGCTTATTTCAGAAAGTATTCAGTAATCCTGAAATTAGGAATGCAACTGTAGAAAGTGTACTGGAACCTGCCTATCCTTTGGTCGCATTTGATACACCGGTTGAAAGATTA
>JAYTSC010000413.1:0-2239 GCA_043745885.1 Bacteroidota bacterium
TAAATATCTTTTTTACTCGCGTTATGCAAAAACTCCTTTTCTTCATCAGTAAGAAAGGCGAGTCCTTTTTGGTTAATCTTATCTAAGATTTCATCCAAACGTTTCTGTGTATCATTCGATATTTTTTCGTAAGGTTTTCTATCCGCTTGGTAGTGGAGTTTTTCTTTGGACGATTGCTTTTTATACTTTTTATCCGGACTGAATAGGTCATTCACCCAATCTACAAAATTATTCATCCATAATCCCCAATCATTCCCACTTTTTAATTGCCCTATAAAAAAGTACCCCATGGCAGCACCTGCCAAATGGCCTGCCCCAATGCCGGCATTTCCACTAGACAAAGTAGCAAAATCGATGGCAACAAAAATGAGTGTAAGTAACCAAAGTGGTATGCCTCCATTAATTAAAGGAAATATTCTGTATTGTGGTGACAGCCGGGTGGTTGCTACAGCCACAGCCATTATGGCGGCCCCTGCACCTAACAAAGGTTCGGTGGTTAGCATGTTTCTCTCCAATACCGGTATGAAATTATTGGTTAACAAGAAAACCAACCCACCTACTAGTCCACCGTATAAATAAATAGGAATCAGTTTGTTATTACCGGTAAGGTCTTGCAGAATAAAACCAAAACACCAAAGCCATAAAGAACTGCTTAGTAAATGCCAGATACTCTGGTGAGTAAACATGTACACTACCAATGTCCATGGCCGCCCCGCCAATGTATCGAAAGATGCAGGAAGGGTAAACCAATTGAGAATTTGCTTATAAAAAAACTCAATCGGAATGTCCGATAAAAAATAAATAATCTTAACAAAATTAATTAACACAAATACCAACGCATTTACCGCAAACAAAAAAACAAGGGCATTGTTATCCTGACCTAATAAGATTCTCCGATTGGTTTTGTATGTAGAAGAAGGCATACTAATTATTTAAGATTTTCTTTGTAAGATTAGTATAAAGTTTTTTTGTTGGTTTTGTTCCAGGTTATCACAATCAGCAGGCCAACAATGGCGCCTCCAATATGTGCCCAGCGTGCTACATTGTCTCCGGCTGAATTTTTTAACGCAAAAAATAATTCATATCCAAAATACAATATTCCAATCCATTTTGCTTTTACAGGTATTAAAAAATAGATATAGAGATAGGTATTCGGGAATAGGTAAACGAAAGCAGCCAATAAACCAAAAACCGCACCACTGGCACCAATGGTACTTGTATCAACTAAGTTTCTATAATAAGAAGTAATGTTTTCAAAAACCTTTGCCAACAACTCATTATTTCCCGGGTTTGCCTGTAAGTAATTGATTAGTTCATTTCTATTCTGAAAACCCACCTGATATTTCGAAATAAAATTGATCATTGCATCAGACTGGTATTCGCCCCCAGTGTTTTGCTGCTGTATGATAGCGGAATAATCTTTTAATATGGGCATCAATTCCCAGCTTAAAAAAAGTAAGTGTATAAATGCAGCTCCTAATCCACAAATAATGTAAAAAGTTAAGAATCGCTTAGAGCCCCATAAATTTTCGAGTACCGAACCAAACATCCACAAGGCAAACATGTTACCAAAAATATGGCCAATATCTCCATGCAAAAACATATGGGTTATCAATTGCCAGGGTTTAAACAAACTACTTTGCCAGGCATGTAATGCAAAAGCATTTTCTATAGAAAAACTACTGGTGGGACCCTGTAATGTATTCTGTGCAAGAAAAAATAACCCATTAATGATTAACAGGTTTTTTACCACCGTAGGTAATATCTGGAAACTGCTGGGGCGAAATTCTGTCATAAAGAAGCACCCCCCAAACCCCTGTCGCTTGCACCAAAGCTACTGCGAGGGCGCAAAGGGGAGTTAAAAAAGTTTACAGTATTCTTAGCAGTCATAAATTTCATTTTAATTCTTTTTTATTATCATACAATCCCAATTCCCCCTTTGCTCCTACGCAGTATCTTTGGTGCAAGCGTCAGGGGGTTAGGTTTTCAATTTTAATTGTACCACATTCTCAATATGTAATGTATGGGGGAACATATCTACCGGTTGTATTTTCATTACACTGTATTTTTCATCCAACAAAGCCAGGTCTCTAGCCTGGGTTGCGGGGTTGCAACTTACATAAACAACCGTATGTGCAGCAATATCGAGTAACTTTTTAACCAATTTTTCGTGCATCCCTGCCCTGGGTGGGTCTGTTATTACCACATCGGGGCGGCCATGGGTTGCAAAAAAGTTGTC
>JAYTSC010000414.1:0-8430 GCA_043745885.1 Bacteroidota bacterium
GAATAGCGATAGAAATGATCAGTGAACTAATTGCAAAACTCCACCAAGGAAGTGTGGTATATATTCCGATTACATAAGCAAGAAAAGCGGTTAATAGGATAGCAATAATTATTTTCATACATTTTTTTTAGCTGTTGGTAAAAGTCATATGCCATTTAATACGGTTATTATTTGCTGCGGCACCCTTTTTCAAAAACAGAATTTTGTAATATTTTCCGGCAGCCCAGCTATCAACAAAAGTATCATAGTATTTACTGCCTGGGTTACCACTTTGACCTCCGGGATATACACAGTAGGCTTCTATTTCATCTGTCAAATTAACAATGATACGCCAACTGGGGCCATGCGTTTCTTTGGTTGCATTTATCATATGCTCTCCACCACCAATCGGTAATTGCAGTCTACTTAATGCAGGTATTTTCAACAAGTGATTAACTTTGGTGTCTTTGTATTTAGCCCAATCCAGTTTATCATCGGTATCAATTTTTTGTAAGGCAGCAAATGCTTTTTTACAGGCTACCAAGAGGTCATCTTCAATGGTTTCAACTTTATTCGATGTATTTATATTATCAACAAATTTGAAAGAAGAATCGCGAAGCAAACTTTCTAATAAAGTATAGGCATCCGGTTTAGGAAATGGCAAATTGCTTTTTTTAATCTCATCTCCCCAAACTTCTGCTTCCAAACTATCCCACAAACATTTGAATACGGTAGCACCTTTTTCAGTAGCATCTCCACGAAGATTCCAGTTTTTTAAAATGACAAGGTATTTTTTCTCATCCGAATTTAAAGCAGATTCCTTAACGTATTTCAATAGCACCGGCCGAGCCATTTCTGCAAATACATTGTAATTATTCATTTGCAGGTGCTGCATATCTTCCGGCGTAATATTATTCATTTCAGCCAGTTTTCGGTTAATAATAATACCCCTGTATAATGGAAAACTACTGGCAGCACCTAAATAATATGGATAAGCAGAATCAGTCGACATTTGATTGGCACTACTTACAAATCCCCTGGCCGGATTTACCATTAGGGGGTTCTCATAAACAGGTATCATACCCTGCCATTGGTAACTACTATCGGTGCCGGGCATAATAAAATCGCCTTGTCTGTTCCAACGGGCAATAAATAAGCCTTGTTGTTTAACCGCTATATCGCCTGTTTTAGATGCGAAAGCAAAATTTTGTCCCGGGCATTGCCATCCCGAAATAGCATCCAGGTATTCATCATAATTTTTAGCCCTGTTTAACCGGTAGAATGTTTTTAAGCCGGTACTTCCTTGGTGTGCTGTCCAATGTACTGCCAGGTATTTGCCTTCTGTACTACTATTTTTATAGGCTTTATCATACATCACTGGACCAAAAACGGTCATAGCTATATTTTCTATTAAATCGGGTTGCCCTTTTATTTTTACAATTTCCTGCCGATGGGTTGCTTTTGTCCAAACCCCATTGTACCAATATTCTTGTAAAGTGGAATCTTTAAATTTCATATCATAATAATCAATTACGTCTCTTCCAGCATTGGTTACGCCCCATGCAATGCTATCATTAAAACCAATCACCACAGCCGGTGCCCCGGGAAAACTAGCACCATAAGTATTATGTGTTGGGGTAGTGATTTGCATTTCATACCATATAGCCGGGAGGTTCAGGCCCAAATGTGGATCGTTACATAAAATGGGGCGACCCGATTTCGTTTTGGTTCCCGAAACCACCCAGTTATTACTACCATTGTCTTTATCCGGCTGCATAGGAGCCATGGAAGTGCTGGAATTTTGTGTGGTGGGATGTAAATAAACTGAATCAACATTATTTGGGGCAGTGGGCAGAAAATCAGGCTTATTATAAATAGTACCCCTTGAAACAATGGGATCTAATGAATCTTGCACATTGGGATAGAGTTTATTAAAATCATCATAGCCAAAATAATTTTTAGCATTGGTCATTTGTAAATCGGTAACGGCACCTCTGGCAGTAAGGTCGTAAGACATGAACATTAAAAAAAGATAGGTTTTTAACGGTGTCCATGCTTCGGGTTTATAATCCAAAAGTTTGTATTCGAAAGGAATCTGCTCGGGTTTTAAAGCAGAAATATAGGCATTCACTCCTTCGGAATAGGCTTCTACTGTGGCTTTCATTTCCGGGTTACTATTCATTTTTGCCAGTGTTTGTTCGGCGCCATATACCATGCCCAGTCTTCTAAAAAATCGGTCGGTAGGTAATCGATCTTCTCCTACTATTTCGCTTAATCTGCCACCGGCTACTCTGGTTTGAAACTCCATTTGCCATAACCTGAATTTTGCATGCAGGTAACCTTGGGTATAATATGCATCTAAGTCGTTTTTAGCATAGATATGTGGAACCAATCGGTCGTCCATGTACATATCAACCTTACCACGCAATCCAGGCAGCGATAAGTCATCATCAAAACTTGCCTCTGTATTTTCCGCATTTTGCCAAAAACCCTGTTGGGGGGAGAGAAAATACCCAAGTCGGGGTGTTTTGCTTGTACCAACTGGTAATTGCATGTTTAAAACGGTTACCAGCACAACAGTTCCTATAGTTGAAATGATTAACGGGAGAATTCGCATAACAGGAGATTAGGGATTGAAATTAGGGGATAATTTTTAGAAGTTAAAAGTTAATAGTTAAAAGTGAAAAGTGAATGGGAATTGGGGGTTGATATACATTTAGCGTATTAAAATTTATCCAGAAAAATGGATTTAAAATTCTAATAGGCAGGAAGATTTAGTATTGTTCATTTTTACCGCAGAAAGCTCAAAAAAACAGGGTCAAATTCTGTGTTTTCTGTGGCAAAAGTAAAAACAGAAATATTTCACAAAAACCATCCAATTACACTCCTAATTTCTATCATCCATCCTAGATAGAGCGTTAGGGATTGATTACCTAGGTTACCAATAACTTTGTACTTCTAACCTTCCCTATTTTTAACTTTTAACTTTTAGCTTTTAACTTTTAACTTTTAACTTTTAACTTCTAATTTCGCTTCATGAAGCAATTCAACGTTCCCAATATATACCGCAGCTCATTAATCAGTAACATAAAGCAGCAACGCAAGGAAGAGGATAAATTGAAAAAAGACTTTACACCCACCCTGATAGATTTAGGGCCTTTGCAAATATACCTGGCCCGGCATTTTGGTTTTTGTTATGGGGTAGAAAATGCAATTGAGATTGCCTTTAATACTATTGAAAAAAATAAAGGTAAACGCATTTTTTTATTAAGTGAGATGATTCATAATCCACAAGTGAATGCAGATTTGATAGAAAGAGGCGTACAATTTTTACAAGACACTTATGGTAAACAATTGATTCCATTTTCTGAATTGACATCTGATGATGTTGTGATTGTTCCTGCTTTTGGTACTACTCTTGAAATAGAAAAATTATTAGATGCTAAAGGTATCTCTACCGCCAAATACAATACTACCTGCCCCTTTGTAGAAAAAGTATGGAACCGCGGCGAGCAGATTGCCCAAAAAGGGTACAGCATTATTATACATGGCAAACCCAAACACGAAGAAACAAGGGCTACTTTTTCGCATGCTTCTTTGCATACACCAACGGTGGTTGTAAATGATATGGCAGAAACTGTTGAATTAGCCAAATACATAAACGGTGAAAAACCTCCCGAACAATTTACCACAGAATTTAGTGGTCGCTTTTCAGAGGGTTTCGATATTACCCAGCACTTACAAAAAATAGGGGTAGTAAATCAAACCACTCAATTGGCATCGGATACACAGGCTATTTCTGATTATTTAAAAAATGTTTTTATCCGTAAATACCAATTAAGCGCAGAAACCATTGGTGAACGATTTGCAGATACCAGAGATACATTATGTTATGCCACCAATGATAACCAAACCGCCGTAACCGGGATGTTGGAAACCCCGGCTGATTTGGCTCTGGTAATTGGCGGATACAATAGTAGTAACAGCTCTCACCTGGTAGAGCTTTGTGAAAATAAATTGCTTACTTATTTTATTGATTCTGCAGATCGGCTTAAAAGCAAAATCCATATTGAAACACGCAATTGGCAAACCAAAGAGCTTTCTACTGTTGTAGATTACTTACCTAACAAAACTCCAGTAAATATTTTAATCACCAGTGGGGCTAGTTGTCCGGATGCGGTGGTGGAGAAAGTGATAAGGAAGTTGGGAGGGTTTTTTGGGGTGGAGGGGGAGGGATGGTAATTAATAGTGAATAGTGAATAGTTAAAAATTAGAAACTTATTTAGGGTTCAGAACATTGTATCAAAAAAAGAGTGAAGGAGCATACTTTATTAAAGAATCAGAGAAATGCATTCCACCTTGTCATGCCTACCTAAATACAGTAGTTTGACTCTTAATAGTCTCTGCTAAAACATCAACAAAACATTACCGATTGAATTATTCCGGGGTCTATTTTAGTTGAAAATAATATGTGCAATATATTGCAACATATACCAGCTAATTATATTAGCTTTATAGTTCTAAAAAGTGGGGGCAACGCTATACAAACTGGACAACGATTATGACAATTCAATTAAAACCAAAAATTAAGGTCGGGGACAAAGTAACTTTTGACAAAGACCAAATCGAAATTTTCAAAGCGGAGACAAACGGCATTGATAAAGCTACCGGGCAATACCAACAATTAGTCTTAGGTGGCATAGACCAAGTAGGTGTAAGTTAAGGAGTTGGGTAGAAACTTAACTACAGTAGCTCATCCTGATGGCTGGATATTACCCGTTCCTACAAAATATCTTATTATGTTGCCATCAGTATAGGACTGGCTTTAAAAAATAAATCAAAATTTATGAATAAAAAGTCGAAGCCTACTGAAAAATATATTCAGGAAAATCGGGTAATGATTGGCCAAAAAATCAGGTCGTTTCGGGAAAGAAAAGGATTCAGTCAGGATGAACTTGCCGAAATTATGGATATAAATCGTTCTACAATTTCAAAAATTGAAACCGGCAAATTTGCTATCACTATTGACTATCTGGTAAAGTTTGGTTGGTATCTGAACTTTACAATTTCGGCACTTAAAAAGTAAACTGAGTAATATGACAGATTTACATACTATGCAAATCAAAAGATATAATATTAGCAAAATACACTCTAAGTTTTCAAAATAAGAATTAGGATTTTTAAGGTTTTATAAACAAGCTTGATTTTTACCTTTAAAGTATCAAACTATTAAGGGCCTATGACAAAACTCTTACAAATTGGGCTAAAACATTTTGAGGTATGAGGAATTAATTACGAGTATAAATACCTTAAAAATATTAAAGTCAGCGGTATGCCATTTACTTTATATGTGTAACAGTGGACAAATTAAGTAAAGAACAAAGGAAAAAAATATGCAAGCCGTTAAAGCTACAGGCTCGAAAATTGAGACTACTTTAGCAAAAGCTTTATATGCGCATGGACATCGTTATCGTAAGAATAATAAATCAGTGTATGGAAAACCTGATCTGACTTTTAAGAAACTGAAAATTGCAGTCTTTGTAGATAGTGAGTTTTGGCATGGCAAGGACTGGTAAACCAGAAAAAACGATCATAAAAGCAATAAAGCCTTTTGGTTAGCTAAAATTGAAAGGAACATCGAAAGGGATAAAGAAGTAAATTTACAACTATTAAAGGAAGGGTGGATCGTTTTACGGTTTTGGGGCTCAGATATTCAGAAATATTTACAAACTTGTATAACAAAAATTGAAAAGCAATTAAATGAAGTTCAAAGAAAAAATAAGTATAAATGAATTTGATGGTAAACGTATTCAAATCAATCTTGTTGAGCCAAAAGAAAACAAGAAAGCAGTTTTAACTCACTATTTACATAATATTAATAATGGCGTTTCGAAGCATTATAAAAAAGATGCTTTAAAAGCGATAAAAGAATATGTAATTTACAAACAACAAGCAGAAGACTTGTCAATTGTTGCTGAAGATGCATTACAACAACTATTGTTTGAAGTTGAAAATGTTCCATTTCCAACACCTGACAATTACACTTTTAAATTTATTGATTTATTTGCAGGTATTGGCGGCTTCCGACTTGCTATGCAAAGCCTTGGGGGAAAGTGTGTTTTTACAAGTGAGTGGGATAAAGAAGCACAAAAAACATATCGTGCAAATTTTGGAGAAGTCCCATTTGGCGATATCACAAAAGAGGAAACAAAAAAATTTATTCCGAATGACTTTGATATTTTGTGTGCCGGATTTCCTTGTCAAGCTTTTTCAATTGCAGGAAAACGAGGAGGATTTGAGGACACAAGGGGTACTCTGTTTTTTGATGTCGCAGAAATTATCAAACGTAAAAAACCAAAAGCGTTTTTTTTAGAAAATGTTAAAGGGTTAAGAAACCATAATGGCGGGAAAACACTTGAAACTATTTTAAATGTTTTACGGAACGACCTTGGATATTATGTTCCTGAGCCTAAAATTATTAATGCAAAAGAATTTGGTGTCCCTCAAAATAGAGAAAGAATTTATATTGTTGGATTTCGCAAAGATTTAAAAATTACACAATTTGAGTATCCTAAGCCATCAAACAAAAAAGTAACCTTCGCAAAAGTGAAAGAGAAAAATGTTGTTCCAACCCGGTATTATCTTTCCACCCAATACTTGCAAACTTTACATAATCACAAAAATAGGCACGCAAGTAAAGGGAATGGGTTCGGATTTGAAATTATTCCGGATGATGGTATTTCAAATGCAGTTGTTTGTGGTGGAATGGGACGTGAAAGAAACTTAGTACTAGACCATCGAATTACAGATTTTACTCCCGAAACAAAAATTAAGGGGGTTGTAAATCGTGAAGGTGTACGTAAAATGACGCCAAGAGAATGGGCAAGACTTCAAGGATTCCCTGACAAATATGTTATTCCGGTTGCAGACGCTTCTGCATATAGACAATTTGGCAACTCCGTTGCTGTACCTGCAATTAAAGCAACTGCAATTAACATTTTGGAAATAATCGCTATAGATGCTAAAAGGAAATAAAGGTGATTGGAGTGAATTATATGTATTTGCTAAATTATTAGCAGATGGCAAGTTATTTCAATCAGATATTAATTTAAATAAAGTTGAATCAAATTACTACGAAATAATAAAAGCATTCAGAGAAGAGACTGATAGTTTTCTTGAATTTGATCGTGAAAAAGAAGTCAAAATTTATAAAGTAACTTCTTCCAATAGAGAACAAATTGGTACTTTAAGTATTGAATATCTTAAGGAAAAATCTAAAGACATATACGAAGGGATTTTGGAAGGCAAAGGTTTGAGTTTCGAAATTGCAAAAGCAAATGAATTTATTTCAAATTCTCATATTGATAAACTTACTGCTTTAGTCTCGAATAAATCAGATATTAGACTCCGAATTTATGACCACCGTTTAGCAAAAGAAGCAGATTTAGGCTTCAGTATAAAGTCATTACTGGGTCAAGATTCAACCTTACTCAATACTTGTCCGGGAAATAATTTTATTTATGAAATCGAAAACAATTTAGGAATTAGCTTAACCGAATTCAATGCTTCCACTTATAATCCATCCGGGAGAATATCCAAAATAACCTTTCGACTTCAAAAAATTATTGAGGATTTAAAATTAAAATTAGAATTTAAAAATATTCAATCTCAACAATTTTGGAAAAATTTAAAAATGATTGATGGAGATTTACCAGAACTTCTTTCTTTTGCACTTTTATATAGATGGATTTATAGGAATCCAAATATGACAGAGGTGGTTAAGTTATTAGAAGAAAAAGATCCATTAAATTTTTACAACGGAGTAAATTCAGACCAAAAGCTATATGAATATAAATTAAAGCGATTTTTAGCAGAATGTGCAATGGGTATGACGTCTGAGACACCTTGGCATGGGATATATGATGCAACAGGTGGAGTAATTATTTGTAAAAAAGATGGGGATATTGTGTGCTTTCATATTTATGATTTTAATTTGTTCAGAGAATACCTACTTGAAAACACCATGTTTGAACAGTCCTCAACTGGGGAAGACGCAAATATACCAGGCACTCCCAGAACAAAGAAGGGAACAAAAAAATATTATTATGGATGGCCATACCAGGAAGGTGAGAAGTTATTTTTTAAAATAAATCTTCAAGTCAGGTTTATTTAGAAATTGGTAATTTGTCAATATCTGTTTTAATAAAACACTTATTTCTACACAATATTTATTGTAAGGATATAAAAAAGGATACACTTCTTTAATTATCAAAAAAATGAACCTGAAAAGCTCAATCTTTTTTCTACTATTGCTCTTAGCTATTTCAAAACCTAAAATCCTCTCCTCCCAATACTGGGATATAGATTTACTAAATAAAATAAATCCCCCTAATCCTGGTTCTGGATACTGGCACACAACCAGTAACTCCGCCAACTGGTTACCGGTAGCAG
>JAYTSC010000415.1:0-3010 GCA_043745885.1 Bacteroidota bacterium
TTTGTAAAGGGTTGAATAAAAGTAAAAAATATATCTGAAGTAGCAAAAAAGGAGGGAAGCAGCCACGGTCATCCATAGCTTTTGCATTTTCAGAAATATTTCCAAATAGCCTCGTTCAGAGACTTTTTGATCAATTGATTTAGCTTTGGATCTTTCGGATCAATGGATAGAAGTAGAATCTCGAAAGGTAACTAAGTGTTTGAGCGTTTCTGTTTGTTTATTGATTATTTGCAAAAGTTGTTCGGCAGCAAATGGATACTCCCATTTTTGTCTGGATACTATCGTTTTGTTCAGGCTTTGAATGCGATATTGATTTCCTTTAAAGTATGTGAGTGAGCAATTTTTAAAATTGCATAGAGGTACGGTACGGAATTCATCTCTACTATTCCGGAATGATATTGAATTCTATTTAATCTCTGTCAAATAATTCTCGTTCAATTTCCTCCATTTGAACAATATCCCATGCTTCACTTTCTGTTGGGGTAATATTTAACAATTCTAGTATCTCCAGTTTTTCAAATTTTTTTTCTACAGAAGACTGTAAAGAACAAATCACAAACGAGGCACTATTTTCATAAAATTTTTGTTGAAGCTCCATGATCGTTTCGGCTGCTAATTCCTCCACTAAAACCACTTTTGAAAGGTTGAGAATCACATTTTTAACCTCTTCTTGAAGTTGTAAGTTACAAGTGGCTGCAATTTCTGCTGCAATAATGGCAGTAACTTTGGGCAAAATCGGCGTTACAACAGTAAATTTCTCTTTGGTATCAATTTTGATTTCCATAATGTGCTGAGGTTAGATTAACAAAGTGTGCATAAGTGCAACACAACTTCAGTCAAAAATATTCGTTATAATTGTATAAATCCTATTGCTCATGGATAATAATTTTTCAGCTCAGGTAAAAGAGATCATTTCCTTTAGTAGGGAAGAAGCGCTTAGATTAGGTAATGACTTTATAGGTACAGAACATTTGCTTCTAGGGTTAATACGTGATGGAGACAATACCGCCATTAAAGTTTTAAAGCAACTTAATGTTGATTTGTATGAATTACGCAAGGAAGTTGAATTGGCCGTAAAAGACAAGACTGGTAAGAACATAGCCAATATAAATAGTCTTCCTTTAACTAAGCAAGCTGAAAAAGTAATAAGGGTAACTGTTCTAGAAGCAAAAGCATTAAAAAGTCCGCTGGTAGAAACAGAGCACCTAATGTTAAGTATTCTCAAAAACAAAGAAAATATTGCTACCCAAATCCTCAATCAGTTTGATGTGGATTACGACCTTTTCCGAAACGAATTAGGGGTTGTAGGTACTACCAATCCTTTACCACCCAGAAGCGAATTTTCAGATGAAGACAACGACGATTTTGATGAAGAAAAGAGAGGATCCGGCTTTCAACAACCCAAAGCAGGTAAACAACCCAGTGGGGCTAAAAGTAAAACTCCTGTATTAGACAATTTTGGACGTGATATTACCAAATTAGCCGAATCGGGTAGCCTTGACCCTATTATTGGTCGTGAAGCTGAAATTGAGCGTGTGAGTCAGATTTTAAGTCGCAGAAAGAAAAATAACCCTATCCTAATTGGAGAACCGGGAGTGGGTAAAACTGCCATTGTGGAAGGATTGGCATTGCGTATTGTGCAAAGAAAAGTAAGTCGTGTACTTTTTGATAAGCGGGTTATTTCTTTGGATTTGGCAGCTTTGGTTGCCGGTACAAAATACCGTGGGCAGTTTGAAGAAAGAATGAAAGCCATCATGAATGAGCTGGAAAAGAACAGAGATGTTATCCTTTTTATCGATGAAATACATACCATTGTTGGCGCCGGTGGAGCCAGTGGATCTTTAGATGCTTCTAATATATTTAAACCCGCATTGGCAAGGGGCGAACTGCAATGTATTGGTGCTTCCACATTAGATGAATACAGAATGTACATTGAAAAAGATGGTGCTTTAGATCGTCGTTTTCAAAAAGTATTGATTGAACCGCCAAGTGTAGAAGAAACCATTCTGATTCTGAATAATATCAAATCTAAGTATGAAGATTTTCATAATGTAATTTATGATCAGGAAGCTATTGATGCTTGTGTAAAACTAAGCGACAGGTATATGACCGACAGGTTATTACCCGATAAAGCGATAGATGTTTTGGATGAAGTAGGCGCCAGGGTACACTTAAAAAATATTAATGTTCCGGAAGATATCCTTGAGCTGGAAAAGAAAATCGAAGATGTTAAGAACGAAAAAAATAAAGTAGTAAAGAGTCAACGTTTTGAGGAAGCAGCTTCACTTAGAGATACAGAAAAACGTTTGGGAGAAGAACTGGAAAAAGCCAAAGGTTTATGGGAGGAAGAAAGTAAAAATAAACGCTTCCCAATAAATGAAGAAAATATAGCGGAGGTAGTAAGCATGATGACCGGCATTCCCGTAAAACGGATGGTACAGGCCGAAACTGAAAAGCTTCGCAGAATGAATGAAGAGATGAAAGAAATGGTGATTGGACAAGATGAAGCCATTCAAAAAGTAGTAAAAGCCATTCAACGGAACAGAGTTGGATTGAAGGATCCAAGAAAACCCATTGGTTCTTTTATTTTCCTTGGACCAACAGGGGTTGGTAAAACTGAGATGGCCAGGGCATTGGCAAAGAATATGTTTGATTCAGAGGATTCTTTGATTCGAATAGATATGAGCGAATACATGGAAAAGTTTTCTGTTAGTAGACTGATAGGTGCCCCTCCCGGTTATGTTGGTTACGAAGAGGGCGGGCAGCTGACAGAAAAAGTACGTCGTAAACCGTATTGTGTCATCTTATTGGATGAGATAGAAAAAGCACATCCTGATATCTATAATATTTTGTTACAGGTATTGGATAACGGGCAGTTAACTGATGGCTTGGGGAGGAAAGTGAATTTTAAAAATACCATGATTATCATGACTTCTAATATTGGTGTTCGCCAATTAAAAGAGTTTGGTGATGGTGTAGGATTTGCAACAGCAACCAGAATGGAAAATGC
>JAYTSC010000416.1:0-2634 GCA_043745885.1 Bacteroidota bacterium
CCCACTCCAATAAACAATTATCGTTTAGTTTGATAAATAACACTTCATTATTTGAAAGTAATTGAAAGTTTCCCTTTTGCGTAAATCATTTTCCTGATATTATAAACTTTTATGCTTTTGCTAAGGTTTCTTTGCCTAAAATCTGATAAATGAAACTAGTGCATATTTTATTAACAACAATAATGGCTTTTCCTTTTGCAGCATTTGCTCAAAAGTCAGATACTTTTAAAATAAAAATCCTGAAAGAAGTAACCGTTACAGGTTTTAAAACAGTACGTGGCACAGGACACATGCCGGAGATTAAAGATGGAATCATCTACGCGGGCAAAAAAAATGAAGTAATTATTGTTGATAGTTTAGACGCTAATAAAGCCATCAACAATACAAGACAAATTTTGGGACGTATACCCGGACTTAATATTGTTGAAACCGAAACAGGTGGCTTTACCGCAAATGGTATTGCCACAAGAGGTTTAAACCCTATTCAAAGTATTGAAATGAATACTCGGCAAAATGGATATAATATTAGTGCTGATATTTTTGGGTACAACGAAGCATACTATATACCACCTATAGAAGCTGTGCAAAGAATTGAAATGGTAAGAGGAGCAGCGTCATTACAATTTGGCTCACAGTTTGGTGGCTTAGTAAACTATGTTACAGAAGACGCCCCAATTAATAAACCTTTCGAATATACAACATCTCAAACGATAGGTAGTTTTGGTTTGTTTAATTCTTTTAACGCTATTGGTGGCAATTATAAAAAAATAAGTTACTATGCATTTTTACAATATCGGAACATGGATGGCTACCGACCCAATAGCCGGCAATGGCAGCTTTCAGGCTTTGGTAAAGTACAATATAAAGCATCAGAAAAATTAAAAGTTGGTGTAGAATATTCATTACTCCGCAATCAATTAAAAATGCCAGGGGGATTAACTGATAGTTTATTTAATGTAAGCCCTAAAATATCTACACGAGCAAGAAATTGGTTAAAAAGCCCTTGGAACATTGTAACAGCCTATGCCAATTACACCCCAACTGAAAATACTACGATCAGTTTAAAATCAACATACTTGTTTAGTAACCGTTCCTTAGTTTGGAGAAATGAAGATGGTGGCCCAGCTGCAATAGATGAAATAGACCCGACTACAAATGAATTTGTACCACGAGAAGTAGGAAGTGAGGACATGCACAACCTAACAACCGAATTGAGGTTTTCGCAAAACTATACATTAGGAAATCATAAATCTATTATAGCAGGTGGTTTAAGATATGCATATGCATGGTTTAAAAGAAAAGGTGGCGGTGAAGGAACAACCGGAAGCGATTTTGATTTGTCTATTATTGGCGATTGGGGTTATAACTTAGATTTCACTACTACCAATATTGCACCTTTTGTAGAAAATATTTTTAGAATTGGAAACAAACTAACTATTACACCCGGCTTTAGGTTTGAATATTTACACAGTACTGCAAAAGGATATAAAACAAATAACAATGTAAAGCAATCATCTAACGAAAACCGCAACAGAACTTTCCCCTTATTTGGGATTGGCTTAGAATTTAAAACCACTAACAATACCAATATTTACGGTAATTTAAGTCAGGCATACCGACCCATTGATTATAGCCAGTTACAACCTTTTGGTGTAAATTCAAAAATTGACCCTAATTTGAAAGATGCTTATGGATTCAATACAGACCTGGGTTACAGAGGAACAATCAAAAACTTCTTAAACTTTGATATTGGTGGATTTTATATGGCTTACAATAATAGAATTGGCGTAGTAGTTTTAACTAACCCATCAACAGGCAATCAATATTCTTATAGAACAAATATTGCCAACAGCGTACATAAGGGAATAGAAAGTTATATAGAGTTTAATCTTTTAAAATACCTTAATACAAAATCAAAATATGGTGTAAGTATTTTTAATTCATTTGCATACATAGATGCAAAATTTACAAGTGGAGAATTTAAAGGAAACCGAGTAGAGGCAGCAGCTGAAACAATTAATCGAACAGGGATAATTTTCAATAACAAGATTTTCTCCACAACATTTCAGGTAAACGCTGTTGGCGATGCTTATGGCGATGCCTCAAACGAAAAAATAAGTAACGACCCAGTTGCAGGTTATATACCAGCTTACACGGTCTTAGATGTAAGTGCTACTTACAAAATAAAAAACTATGCAATAAAGTTGGGTTTTAATAATTTGACAAATACATCCTACTTCACCAGAAGGACAGATGAATACCCCGGACCGGGAATCATTCCATCAATAGGCAGGAGTTTTTATTTAGGGCTATTTGCTAAATTTTAATTTTTTCTGACAGTGCTTTGCTGAGATTGTAAGCACTATTTTACAATCTGTCTCGTCCTGAAAAAGTTGGACCATCGGTATCTTTCCGTTTTTTAAGTAGCATAGCCGGCAAAACTTTGGCACTTTTTTTAAGATTTTTTTGTAAATATGAACCCGGTTTTTCAAAATATAAACATTGAGTAGCCCATACTTCTTAACGAAGTCTTGGGGAGTGGTTCTAATAAACGACCATTAGGATGCGTCTTTCCGATAAATTCGTTTGTAAACCTGAGCTGTTCAAGATATTGTGTCTTCATTAGGGTGTTTT
>JAYTSC010000417.1:0-1535 GCA_043745885.1 Bacteroidota bacterium
ATGTTGGAAACAGGGCTTGAGTCTATTTCGTATAACCTAAACCGACGAAACAATAATTTACAACTTTTTGAATTTGGCAAAACCTATTATTCAGAAGCCATTGGTCAATATGTAGAACAGGAACACCTTTGTTTATATAGTACAGGAAGAAATATTGAAGATAGCTGGCGCGAAAAAAGTAGGGAACAGGATTTTTACAGGATGAAAGGTCTTGCCATTGCATTATTCGAATTGTGCGGACTTACAAATATCCGTTATCAAAAAACAAAGGAAGATGGAGAAGAAGTTGCAGTATTTAATGACAATCAATTGATCGGAAAACTGACAGAAGTAACCAAAAAGAAATTAAACTGTTTCAATATTAAACAACCTGTTTTTGTACTGGATATTCTATTTGAACAGTTGTTAAACGAAGTGGAAAAAAGCAAAATCCGCTACAAAGAAGTTAATAAGTTTCCGGAAATGCAACGCGATGTAGCCATGGTGGTTAATAAGGGTACTACCTACGAATCTATAGAACAAACCGTTAAAAAAGTAAAGCTTTCTAAATTAAAAGATATGCGCCTTTTTGATGTTTTTGAAAGTGAGAAACTGGGGAAAGATAAAAAATCAATGGCCATCAATTTTCTCTTTTCAGACGAAGAGAAAACCCTTACCGATAAAGAAGTGGATGGTATGGTGGCTAAATTGATACAGGGGTTTGAAAAAGAATTAGCAGCTGAGATTAGAAAATAAATAAATGAAAAATTAGTAAATCAACCCTTATTTTAATTACTCAGCTTCGTTAATAAGAATATTACTAAAAATTCGCATTTCTACAGCTTTGCCTTTAACTTAGACAGATGGTTGACCTAGATTTACAAATTAAAAGCATCCAAGACAAACTTCAGCAGTTGTTGAAGCAACAATCAATATTACAAAAAGAAAACCAACGATTAAAGAAAGATCTTGAAAAAGTCGGCTCGCAAAATCTGGAAAAACAAGCGGTTGTACAATCTCTTCAACAAAAAATGGATGTAGCTAAATTGGGTACTGAAAACCTTACAGAAGAAGAAAAAAAAGCACTCAGTAAACGAATTGATGGTTACCTCAAAGAAATAGATAAATGCCTTGCCCTGCTAAATACCTAAACTATGTCTGAACTGTTACCCGTAAATATCCTGATAGCCGACCGTAGTTACCGCCTAAAAGTAGAAGCGGCAGATGAGGAAATGGTTAGAAAAACGGCTAATGTAATCAATGATAAAATAACCGAATTCAAAACCCTTTTTGCCGGAAAAGATATGCAGGATTATGTCTCTATGGTATTACTCTGGTTTGCTACCGAACAAAACCAATCGGGCATAGACAGGGTAAAATGGGAAGAAGCCGCAGCCAAACTGGCTTCATTGGAAAAAATGGTGGATAAAGCCATGATAGAAAGTAAGGAATAAGTACAAAGAACATTTCTAACACCCAACTCCAAACTCCCAACTCGGACTTCCTTCCAAACTCTAAACTCCAAACTCCAATCTTCCCCCTAATTAACTATCTTC
>JAYTSC010000418.1:0-3161 GCA_043745885.1 Bacteroidota bacterium
ATAAATATTCTTCTTTTATTTGTTGCTAATCTCTAATTCATAACTTATTTTTTTGCATGATTGTTGCCCACAAAGCCGGGTAACATAAAAGTGAAATAATGTTACATATAGTTACAATCTGCAACAATCAGCAACAACTGGCTGTAGAAATTGGCAAGCAGTTTCAACTTTCTGCCCGTACAGTGGATGATATACTCTACAATGTCACCAGTAAGGCTTTGGAAAAGCGGAAGGCAGGGCTTTACCGAAAAATCTAACCTCTTTTCCTATCCTTGCATTGTTCCCCATACTGCCAAGCAGATGGGGCTTTTGCGTTGTTTGCAGACTTTGCAAGCCTGCCCGTCCGTTCAGGCGGGGGTTTGCACATTACTATTTATCTTAGTAAATACTTGCTTTTGTTTTCTTATATTTGCCAATATTTGACAAGTCAATATTAAAACGATGAACAGTCAATTTGGTGAGAGAATCAGAACACTCAGGGAGAAGCAAAATTTGTATTTGCGGCAGGTTGCACCATTGCTTGAAATGGACACGGCTCAACTGAGTAAAATTGAAAAAGGTTTGCGGCAACTCAAACGGGAACAGATACCCATTTTATCGGAATTACTGAAAGCCGACAAAGACGAATTGCTTACACTGTGGTTAGCCGACCAAATATATGCTGTGGTGAAAGATGAGAAGCTGGCAAATGAAGCCATGCAGGTGGCTGAGAAAAATATTAACCTAAAGAAGAAAAAGAATAAGTAAGTGGTCCATAAAACAAAATATACATTTTCCTTCACGGGTGCATCTGCATTGATTGCCGAGACAATGGTGATTGCAGAAGAATACTACTGCCTAAAAGATTGGAAGGCTGTTGAAAAATCATTATTAGAGAATAACCTATTAAACAAAGTTAAACAAGCTACTTTCAAAAGAGAGTTTTCAGAAATTAAAAAACGTTTATCGCTTCTTTCGAAAGACCAATTGCAGCTAATGATTCAAGGAAGCCTTGACGATGTAAAGGCAATGATTTTGTTATCCCTGGTGAAGGCTTATTCATTTTTGCGCGATTTTATAGTTGAGGTAATTCGCAATAAATATTTTCTGTTCGATACCGTAGTTTCAGAATCAGATTATATCAGATTCGTTAATTCGAAAAGCCTCTCTCATAGTGAACTAATAAGTATTACAGATGCAACGGCAAAAAAAGTAAAGCAGGTGGTTTTTAAATTACTAGAGCAGGTTGGATTAATTACCCGGGCAAAAAACGGCAGCATTTTAAAACCAATATTAAACAGTAAAGTCATCGATGTCATTGTTGATGATGACCCTGCATTGCTGAATGCCTTTCTTTTTTCAAATGAAGAAATTAAAAGTCTATTGCAAAAACTAAAATATGCTTAAAAGCCAAACATATAATACACCTCAGCATTTTGAGAGTCTTTTCAAAATTCTCTCAAGTAATCGCTTTTTGAATAAAGAGGGATTGGGTGGTGAATTGCCTTTTTTCATTCACTCCTTTCCGGTAAGTAAGCAAGCTTTAGTTGATACAAATATTCAATCACTGATTAAGCGTTTGCAAAATGAGGGTATTGATATTTTAGAAATCCATCTTTATCAGCTATGTATTGATATTCTCAAAAAGGAAATTCTATTTGAACAGATAGTTAACCAAGAAAAGAGTTTGCCAAAGCAACGATTGCTAAGGGTACTTAGTGGACCTTTAAATATAGACTCTGTTGTTATTCCTGAGATTCATAAACGGCTTGGTGATAGTACAGCGAAAATCATTTTCTTAACGGGGATTGGTGCAGCTTTCCCGATTATCCGTTCTCATACAATTCTAAACAATTTACAAACCCTTGTAGGAGACTTACCTCTGGTAATGTTCTTTCCGGGTACATACAACAACCATTCATTAACCCTGTTTGACCGACTGAAGGACGATAACTACTATCGAGCTCATAACCTCAACGATTATAAAATCTGATATGAAGCAAAAAGAATTATATCTCAAAGACATTTACCGCCCCATTGAGGGAGTAATCAAAGCCAATGATGAAAGACATTTATTGCAGGAGTTGGAGGAATACGTTCTTACCAATGAGCTGTTAGGTATTTCCAATAGAAATAAGATGTTACCTGGGTTGTTTGAAGAATTAACCAAAAACAATTTCAACAGCAGCATATGGATTTCCGGCTACTTTGGCTCTGGTAAGTCTCACTTACTAAAAATGCTTTCATTGGTTTTAGAAAACAAGGAAATCAATGGGATAAAATGTGCAGATATTTTTGCCAAAAAAGCTTCAGATGATTTTGAATTGGAAAGGAACATAAAGAAGGTAGCAACTATTCCTACTGAATCAATTCTATTCAATATTGCCGCTAAGTCGGATGGCATTACAAGCATGGGTTCTGCCATTGATCCAGTATTAAGTATTTTCTTAAAGGTGTTTAATGAATTGTTAGGTTACGACCCATTGAATCCTGAAATAGCAGAAGTAGAAAGACACCTTTCCAGCATTGGTAAATATAATTTCTTTAAAAGTGAATATCAGAAGCGGTTCAATAAGAGTTGGGAAAAAGGCAGAGAAGCTATTTTCTTAAATCAGCATGAACTTGCAGAGATTTATGCCGAGATAAAATCCATTAGCACAGAAGAAGCCAATCGCTTTATTGATAATGTGATAAACAATTACAAGCTGGATATTGAAGGCTTTGGTGAATTGGTTACAAAACATATTAAATCAAAACAGCCCGGTTTTCGCTTGGTATTTTGTGTAGATGAGGTAGGGCAGTTCATTGCAGAAAATGTGCGGTTGATGCTAAGCTTACAAACAATTGCGGAAACATTATCATTCAAAACACAAGGGCAATCTTTCCTGATTGTAACTTCTCAAAATGACCTAAATGCAACCATCGGTGATTTGAATGCAAGACAGGCTCATGATTTCTCTCGTATTCAAGGACGCTTTGCAAATAAACTTCCTTTAACCAGTGCCAATGCAGACGAGGTAATCCAAAAGCGATTGCTGCTTAAAAATGATGATTCAAATAAATTATTAAACGGGATTTATGATAAAGAGCAAAACAATGTAAAAACACTCTTGAAGTTTCATGATGGCTCAAGGCAGTATCAAACTTATCGTGATGCTGAACACTTCGTAAATACGTATCCT
>JAYTSC010000419.1:0-3520 GCA_043745885.1 Bacteroidota bacterium
TCGGTTTAAATGTTGTTTTAGGAATTGCTGTTGCGGTGTTATTTTACTTGCATTTTGCTTCACCTGTTAATAATTCTGTTTCTACTGTTGGTACTAAGGCTATTCCTTCAGGCAGTTTTAAAATAGCGTATTTTGAAACTGATTCGATTCAAAACCAGTTCGAGTATTTTAAGGAGATTAGTAGTGAATTACAAGCCAAGGATCATGCAAATGCCAAAATATTAGGCGATATGAAAAATACGTTTGGAACCAAATACCAGGAATTGCAAAAGGTAGGCTCCTCATTATCACAAGCTGAACTAGCTAGTAAGCAACAAGAATTGATGCAAATGGAAAAAGCATTTCAGGGTAAGGAAAAGATGATGAGTGATGAGATGCAAGATGAGCAATTTAGAAAAATGCAGGATGTAAAAAAGAAAATAGAAGCTTACTTAAAAGTATACAATAAAGATAAAGGGTATGCTTTCGTTTTTTCCAGCTCAACAGATTTGATGTACCTTAAGGATAGTTCATACAATATTACCCAGGATGTGGTAAATGGCTTAAATGCATTATACAAGAAGAAGAAATAAATCTTCGTTCAAATTTATTATCTTCAAATCCTGTTATTAACCAGCAGGATTTTTTTTATGGACAATACGACTGACTTTAAACCAACTTTAGGCCTCTTTGATGCAACTATGATAGTTGCGGGTGGGATGATTGGCTCTGGTATTTTTATCGTAAGTGCCGATATTACCCGTAATGTAGGAAGTGCAGGGTGGCTCATCCTGGTTTGGTTGATTACCGGCTTTATGACCATTACTGCAGCGGTAAGTTATGGCGAATTGAGTGCAATGTATCCTAAAGCTGGCGGGCAATATGTATACCTGAAAGAAGCGTACAATTCATTAATAGCCTTTTTATTTGGTTGGAGTTTTTTTTCTGTCATTCAAACAGCCACGATTGCTGCTGTTGGGGTGGCTTTTAGCCGATTCACTGCGTACTTGATACCTTCTGTTGGCGAAAGCAATATCATTGCTGATCTCGGGTTTGTTAAAATCTCAGCTGCCCATTTGTTGGCGATAGGTATGATTACATTTCTTACCTATACAAACACCAGAGGGGTTAAAGGAGGGAAAATTATTCAGACTACCTTTACCGTTACCAAGTTGGTTTCTTTATTTGGGTTAATCGTGTTTGGTTTTTTATTGGCTAAACAAAGTTTTTGGTCTGAAAACTGGCAAACAGGATTCAGTGCTTTGCAGGATTTAGGCAGTAAGGATGTAAACGGAATTTTGCACCCTACCAACTGGCAACCCATATCGGGTGCTGTTTTTATTGGAGCCATAGCCGCTTCCATGGTGGGGTCAATCTTCAGTAGTGATTCCTGGAATAACGTAACTTTTATTGCAGGGGAAATTAAAAATCCTCAACGTAATATTGGCCTTAGTCTCTTTTTCGGAACATTAATTGTAACCCTTATTTATATTACTGCTAATCTGATGTATTTAAATGTGATGCCCATTAAATCTATTGCATTTGCAGAAAATGATCGGGTTGCCGTTACTGCGGCCAATGCAATATTTGGAAATGCAGGCACCATTGTGATTGCAGTAATGATTATGATTTCAACATTTGGTTGTAACAATGGATTGATACTGGCCGGTGCCAGGGTTTATTATACGATGGCAAAAGATGGTTTGTTTTTTAAGAAAACAGGAGAGCTAAATAAAAATGCGGTTCCTGAATATGCACTTTGGATACAATGTATTGTAGCATCCTTACTTTGTTTAAGTGGGAAGTATGGAGATTTGTTAACGATGGTTTCTTTCATTGTTGTAATATTTTATGTACTTACCATCATTGGTATCTTTATTTTACGAAAAAAATTACCCAATGCAGAAAGGCCCTATAAGGCTTTTGGTTATCCGATATTACCTGCTATATATATAGTGATGGCGGTTTTATTTTGTAGTGGCTTAGTATGGGCTTCACCTACTTATTCTTTATGGGGACTTGCCATTACTTTATTAGGAATTCCTTTGTATTATATAGCTGTACGTAGTTCAAAAAAATAAGGATGATAAATTTTAGTAAACTTTTCTCAAGTTTTTCGAAAATAAAAGTATTAATAGTAGGAGACCTGATGCTAGATACTTATTGGTGGGGAAATGTAGATCGCATATCACCTGAAGCCCCCGTTCCGGTAGTAGCCATGTCTAAAAAAGAACTTAGGGTGGGTGGTGCCGCTAATGTTGCATTGAACACGGTATCGTTAGGGGCAGACACCACTGTTATATCAATTATTGGGAACGACCAGGAAGGAAGCGATTTAAAGAATCTGTTGAATAATTTTCAAATCAATACCGCTTATATTATAACTTCTGACAATCGTATTACGACAAATAAAACCCGAATTATGAGCCGTCATCAGCAGATGATGCGCTTAGATACTGAACAAACCAATGATATAGATACAGAATCAGAGAATCTATTAATCAATAAGGTAACCAATTTTTTTGAGCATTCTAAACCGGATGTCGTCATCTTTCAGGATTATAACAAAGGCATATTAACAAAACGTATTATTACTGAATTGATTGATTTATGTAATAAAAACCAAGTAATCACAAGTGTTGATCCAAAGCAAAAAAACTTTCTCGCTTATCAAGGTGTTACCATTTTTAAGCCCAACTTGAAAGAAGTAAAAGAAGGATTGCATCGCACAACCGAAACCATTAATCTTTCTTCATTGCAAGAAATACATGTTCAACTGGTTCAGCATCTTCAGCATAAGATTTCTTTGATTACTTTATCTGAAAAAGGGGTGTTTTATCAAGAAGGAGAAATCGAAAAACTGATACCTACTCATGTCCGAAAAATAGCAGATGTAAGTGGGGCAGGAGATACCGTAATTGCCGTAGCCTCTTTGGTATATGCAGCCACTAAAGACTTCTCATTGGCAGCTGAAATGGCCAATATTGCTGGTGGACTTGTTTGTGAAGAAGTGGGTACTGTTGCTATTGATAAAGAGAAATTTTTAAGTGAATGTGGGTTGTTGTTAGGAGGAAGTTTGGAGTAATAAGTAGTAGTTAGTAATAAGTAATAAGTTTTGGGTACTTCATCTATTGGGAATTTTTTTTTTATAAATCGGACTTTCAAACACCTTTTTTTTATATACTTTTATTTTTCAGTTCAACTATGATCAGTAACAACCGCAATTAAAACCGTAGTATTATGTTAGATTTTACAATGGTCATTCATGGAGGCGCCGGCACGATTTTGAAAGAGGATTTGACTGCCGAATTGGAAAAGGCATATTTAGAAGGTTTACAAGAATCACTTGCCCATAGCTATTCAATTTTACAGGAAGGGGGTAATGCTATCGATGCTGTAAAAGCTGCCATAATTTTGTTAGAAGATAATTTGTTGTTTAATGCCGGCCGAGGATCCGTTTTCACCAAAAAAGGGGATCATGAAATGGATGCAGCTATTATGGACGGGAATGATCTTACAGCCGGTGCAATAGCCGGGGTAC
>JAYTSC010000420.1:0-2132 GCA_043745885.1 Bacteroidota bacterium
CCTGTTTTGGTGGATTTTGCAAAGAGCCGGCCTTTGGGAAAGAAGCAACCTGTTGTTAAAAAGAAATAAAACAAACTTGAATAATGTAGAAGCCCGTTGATTTTTCAGCGGGCTTTTTTTAATGCTTACTTAACAGCAAACGCTGAAGTAAACGTAGATCATGATTTTCAAGTATTCTTGCGTAGATGGCCAACCGTATAAGCGTTTTTTCAAGAGGAACAAGCACTGGTCGTCATTGCGAGGAGGAACGAGCATGAAGCAGTCTGTTTACGATATTTTGGCTAAATTAAAAGTGATAATTATAAAAACCTACACTGCAAATGATGTTCCACATCCACATGTTTTACTGGCATTGGGATTACTAAAAGTAAACCCTCTGCTATTCAATCCACCCTGCCAATCAATTTCCATTCCAAAAAGATACAGTTCATGGCTTTTATTCATGATGCAGTTGATTCCTTCAATCTCAAAATGCTCATCTGTTAAGTCAGGTTTTTCAAAACCTAGAACATAGGTCATTCCGGTACATCCACCTCCTTTTACACCAATTCGTAACCGCTGAGTGGTATCAAATCCTTCCTCATTCATCAATCGCCTTATTTCAGAAATGGCATTATCGGTAAGGGTTACGGGAGTAGTAATAGCTAGGGTTTCCATAATCATGCTTTGTGCAAAATTACGAACTATAATGACTTATAACCATTCCGGGGTTTTCGATACTGGAAAAATCAATTGTTCATCATTTTTAATGACAGTAAACTATTTTTGCAAAGAACAAACTCCAAACGTAAAACTAAAAACTTCTTTCTACTTTTGCTGAAACGCTTTTATGTCAGATTCGACCATGTTGTATAGTATATTAATTGGAGTAGTACTTATTGGGCTTTTAATTTACTTTTATCGCATTCCTAAATCAAAAATTGCCCCTAATACGACAACCCGGTCAGGTACGGCTTCTTTGCAATTACAAGCCTATGAGCGTTTACTTTTATTGGCAGACAGAATTTCGCTTCCTAACCTAATCAATAGAAATGCACAACAGGGTTTAACCATGCAGAATATGCAACTAGTATTAACGCTTAGCATTCGTGATGAATTTGACTACAATATCACCCAACAGCTATATGTAACACCAGAATGCTGGAATGCCTTAAAGCGATTGAAAGAGAAAAATCTATTAATTATTAATCAAATGGGTTCACAACTTCCCAACGATGCCACAGGACTTGATCTGAATCGGGCGATATTGACTTATTTGATGAACGATGATAAAGCAAATTTGCATGAATTGGTAAGTGAGGCATTGAGTTTTGAAGCCCAAAAATTGTTATAGGATAATTTATTAATCTCAATCAAGGGTTGAATAATATTTAATTTTTTTTGTCACTATATTATTTTCAATATAGCCGCAGTTTCGCAGATTTAGATAGATTTTATCATTATAAATCAGCGAAACTGCGGCCAAAAATATTCGAAAATTAAACCCTTGAATGGCATTATTAACTATCCATCTTAACCAGTAAGTAAAAAAAAGGTAATTACATGAGTGAAAAGAAAGTATTTACCGATAGTGGTATTGAAATTTTAAGGGTCTATTATCCTTTACCGGAAATAGATAATCACTTACCCGAATTGCCCGGTACCTATCCATATACAAGGGGTATCCAAGCAGATATGTATCGTGGTAAAATGTGGACTATGCGCCAATATGCCGGATTTTCTACTGCAGAAGAAAGTAATAAACGATATCATTATTTACTTTCCCAGGGTGTAAATGGGTTAAGTGTAGCATTCGATTTACCTACCCAAATTGGGTACGACAGCGACCATCCCCTATCGGAAGGTGAAGTAGGTAAAGTAGGTGTTGCCATTGATAGCTTAGATGATATGGAAATCCTATTTGAAAACATAAAACTGGAGGAGGTAAGTACATCAATGACTATTAACGCTACCGGGTTTATATTATTAGCTTTTTATGTGGCACTTGCCAAAAAACAAGGTGCCGATTTGAATAAAATTACCGGAACCATACAAAATGATATCCTAAAAGAATATGCAGCAAGGGGTACTTACATTTATCCTCCAAAGCCATCCATGAGAATCATTACTGATATATTTGAGTGGTGTAGCAA
>JAYTSC010000421.1:0-1987 GCA_043745885.1 Bacteroidota bacterium
TTCCACCGCCTGCTATGTCCCAAGTCCAGCCGGTTCTACTAATTTTAAAATTTTCTGCCAAAGATTTCAGTCGGGGTAATTCCTTCTGTTTTTGTTGTAAGCTGTCAATAATTACTTTCTGTCTGGATTCCAGTATTTTTTGCAAACCTTTATATTGTGCATTATTTTCCACCTGGGGTCCGAACATATCTTCCAATAAATTCAATTTGCTAGTAGTAACAACCATTATTGCATCTTTTTTGAATGCCCTTGCCGCAGTTGAATCAATTCCCAACACAATACTATTTTGAATGTCAGAGATAGCTTGTAAAATAGCGGCAGTGCTTTTACTATAGTTACCCCTAATCAAGTTAAACTTAAAACCAAATCCAGCATAGGTACTATTTCCATTAAATCTTTTATCAAGCGAGTCTGCATTTCTAATGGCCATAGAAATAACTAATGTTTGCCTGAAAACCTCTTTGAATTGGGTAGCATTCAAAGATGCTGTTGTAAAGCCTGAGGTTTTTTTAGTAAGCCAAAAAGGTGCTACATCTATTGCATAATTAGAGGGAAATTTTGTAAACCCGGAGGAAGCGGATTGAATGGTAGTCATAAAACCGCTTACATCACTGGGTCTTTCAATATCGCTAGGGGCAAAGCCTAAAAGATTGGCACCGGGAGAACTGGGAGCACGTAATAGATCAAGGGTAATTTTTGAACTGTCCTGTCCAAATGCATTTAAAGAGAAGCATCCATAAAAAACAATTAGAAGAATTAACTGTTTCATGAGCAACTATTTTAGATGGAAATAAATTTTTTAAACCGTATGATAATTGAATAAACCACAGAGTCACCTTCATTAAGCACCTCCGCTTGTAGTGGATATTCTTTATCCAGTAAACCACCCTTTATTTTTACATCCACACCTGTTTGATTAGATTCCCTTGAGGTATCAGTCACTATGGTAGTTATTCGTAGAACCTTTTTATCAAGTTTTGCATTACTGCCTAATGTAAGAAACACATCTCCTTTTAATGGACTTTCGTTAATAGGGATATCATCAAGCGAAACCACAGATGTACTGGTTTGTCCGGGGGCACTTATCAGCAGATTCAGGTTAATATTTTCCTTGGTATCATTTAAAAAATAGGCAGTATTTAAGGTTGTCTGGGAGTTTTGTGGATTCATGGAAATGGATTTTCGAGTACTTCAGAGAAAAAAGGTACAGAAAGAAAGCCCAAAATGCAAGGATGCACAGAAATAGAAGAATCAAAGATGAGTAATTAAGGGGATAGTAATGAAGAACTAGGAAGGCATGAGGTAGGGGCATAAAAAAACTCAATGAAAAACCCTTGAGGTTATAATTCCCGCCGTTATTGTTGTGATCACCACCAACATGAGCGGGTCTTACACTATTGTTCTACCGTTGTCCCGCCGTTCCCTCCATGTTGGTGTTATCACCAACAACTTGAGCAACTCTTACACCATGGTTGGCCGACATGGGAGTTGTTACGCAACATAGAAAGTTATTTCAATCAATAATTATGCTGATGACTTATACAATAAGAGTGTCTTCATTTTCCTATCACCCATGATTTGGTAACTCTCACCCAAAAAATACAGCTTTATACCCATTCTTACTAAAATTAAGAACCTTGCTATTTTAGTTTTGGATAACTGAATGCCGTTCTTTTTGTAATTTATGATCTTAATCTTTAACCTTAAACCGGCAGGAGGGTTTTATTATGAGAAAATTTCTAATTACCGTCTGCGTTCTGATCTTTTTCTACCTGCCATCATTTTCACAAAATACGGTTGTTAATATTGTACAGCATAAAGTAGATAGCCTTAAAAAAGTGTTGAACACTGCTAAGGGCAACACAAGGGTTGACTGCCTAAATAGTATCGCACAGGGGTTCTACTCGTTGTGGGATGACGATACAGAATACCATCTACTGGACTCTGCCTGCACCTATACCACAATGGCATTTAATGAGGCAAAAAA
>JAYTSC010000422.1:0-4810 GCA_043745885.1 Bacteroidota bacterium
TCAAACCAATTCTCTTCCTCATCATGAAAAACCTGTTTGCGTTTAAAAAAGTCTTCATTTTCAAGAAAATATACCTGTAAACGGGCATTGGGAAGAGAAGCTACCTTTATTTGTAAAGGGTAGTCATCATTATCCACAGATACATTGATGCCTGAAAGTCTAACTACCTCATGCAGCCTGTGTCTTCTTTCATTAATCACTCCAAAGCGTGGCATAATACACCTCACTTCCAACCCACTATCATTACTTTTAATCGCCAACCTGTTTATTAATTCTGCAAACTCTGTTAGTTCCAGATAAGGCGACATTTCGGTAGCAATGAATAAAATTCTTTTCTTTGTCGACATTAATTTGTTGAGATTTAGAAAGATGCCTTAAAATGAGTTGGCAAAGGTACATAAATTGCATCGAAAACCAACATTAAACGGCTTTTGGCCAAATTCAGACCTTAAATGATCCTTTTAAAAACTTCTTTGGACCTTTCAAAACATCTTGCCTTGCATATGCAAAAAGATAAAACAATTGGTTTTGTTCCAACCATGGGGGCGCTCCATTTAGGACATTTAGGTCTCATAAAAGAAAGCAAAAAGACTACGGATGTGACAGTTTGCAGCATTTTTGTAAATCCTACTCAATTTAATGATCCTAAGGACTTTGCCGATTATCCACAAACGCTGGAGGATGATATTTACGCATTAGAAAGCATTGGAACAGATATTGTTTTTTTGCCTAATGTAGCAGAAATCTACCCTGATGGAGTAAAATTGACTCAAATAATTGATCTCGGTTACCTAGAAACAATATTGGAAGGGAAATACAGGCCAGGCCATTTTCAGGGTGTTTGTCAGATAGTGCAGCGATTGTTGACGATAGTAAAACCTACCACTCTTTTTCTTGGTCAAAAAGACTTTCAGCAATATCTGGTGATAAAAAAATTAATTAGTTTGGAAGGTTGGCCTATCAATATCAAGCTTATTCAAACGTATAGAGAGTCAACAGGACTAGCACTTAGCAGTAGAAACCTGCGACTTTCAGAAAAGGATAAAATAGCTGCAATTAGGCTTTATCAATCCTTGGAATGGTTAAAAAATGAATTGCAACCGGGCAATTTGGATAGAATTTTAGAAAATGCATCTGAAATGATAAAATCAGGTGGATTTGATAAAATTAATTATTTAGCCATTTGCAATGCCCAAACACTTGAAAACATTACCCATTGGGATGGTAAAACAGCACTAATTGGATTGGTAGCAGCTTATATAAGTGGAATTCGATTAATAGACAATAGATTACTGAACTGAAAATTTTAATTACTTACATTGCGGATTAACTTACAGATTAGTAAAGGTTAGCTCTTACTAAAATAGAAATTTTAGCTTACAAAAAATAAATTGATAAGCTTTCTTAACTTGCCGATGAATATTTTTTATGACAAAAAAGTGGACTTCTATATTTCAATACCTTTTTTTTCTAGGATTGGGTGTTTTTTTGGTTTGGTGGAGTTTGCATCAGATTCCTAACGAAAAATGGGGTGAATTTAAAAACTCACTCAGCACAGCTAAATATTGGCTATTAATTCCGGTTTTCTTTATCCTTTCACTTAGTCATATCATTAGAGCGCTTAGATGGAGGATATTAATGAGCCCAATGGGATATAAACCTTCTTTTGCGAATACCTTTTTTGCAGTAATGATTGGTTATTTGGCCAATTTAGCGGTACCCAGAATGGGGGAAGTTTTAAAATGTACCATACTTTCAAAATATGAAAAAGTACCCGCAGAAAAACTAGTTGGAACCATTTTAGTTGAACGGGCTGTTGATGTTATTTCACTAGGTATTGTTTTTTTATTAGCATTAATAACCCAGTTTGATGTGATGTGGGATATTGTTCTCCAAGTACTCAAACAATTATTCGAAAATAGTACTGGTCATTTTTCATTAGTAAAATCCGGGATTGGATTAGCCATTCTATTAATCCTTTTTATTGCTATCAAGGTTTGGTTTTATCAATTTGCCCATTTAAAAATTGTCATTTTTCTAAAAAAAATATTGAAAGGAATTTGGGAAGGTGTAAGTAGCATTAAAAAACTAAAACAAAAAGGCCTCTTTATATTTTATAGTATTTCTATCTGGTCATTATACATTATTGGCACTTGGGTGGGATTATTGGCTACGCAAGGAACTGCCAATTTAGGAATTCCGCAAGCACTTTCTGCATTAGCCTTTGCAAGTATTGGCATGATAGTAACACCGGGTGGTATTGGAGCCTATGCATTCTTTCTGGCTAAAATACTTGAAAAAAATGGTATCCCTTTTGAAATCGGCTTTGCAAACGGAACCTTACAATGGTTTGCTCAATTTATGATTGTGGTAATTGTTGGATCGGTTTGTTTAGGTTTTCTGCCTTTTTATAATAAAAAGAAAAAGCATGAAAGCAGTTAATGCAATTGAAAATAAAATTTACACATTACCCAAGCTTATGGCACAGTTAGCCAGCTGGAGAGTTACGAATAAAACCATTGCATTTACAAATGGCTGTTTTGACATATTACATGAGGGACATATCTTTAGTTTATCTCAGGCTGCAGCGGAAGCGGACTACCTCATAGTAGGGGTTAATAGTGATAACAGTACCAAAAGGTTAAAAGGTCCTGAAAGGCCCATTAATGGAGAACGTAGCAGAGCATTATTACTAGCCAGTTTGGTTATCGTTGATGCCGTAGTGATTTTTGAAGAAGATACACCACTCGAATTAATAAAATCTCTTTTGCCTGATGTAATGGTGAAAGGGGGTGATTATATAATGCAACAAATTGCAGGCTCAAAAGAAGTGTTGGAAAATGGGGGTCGGGTAGTGATAAACCCTATACTGGAAGGGCTTTCCTCTACCGGAATTTTAGCCCAAATAAAATCCTCCTTTTCATAATATTTAACTAGCAAATAGTTTAATAATGTTTGAAATAGATTTACCTTTTTAAGTTAGTTCAACATCAGCAATAAGTAGCAAGAGACTTTTAACATAATTATTAAAAGTTAACATTACTTCGAGAATAGCTTTCTTAGATTGGAAAGTTAACTGACATTAATCCCAAACAAATTTGGAAGATTCCAATTTATCCTAGTATGCCAAAAAAAACATTCATTCAAAGAGACATAAGTTGGTTAAGTTTTAATGCCAGGGTTTTGCAGGAAGCGAATGACCCAACGGTACCCTTAAAAGAAAGGATCCGTTTTTTGGGTATTTTTTCCAATAATTTAGATGAATTTTTCAGGGTTCGTGTAGCAACGCTAAAACGTATGCTGGCATTTTCTGAAAAAAGCAAGAAACTAAATATGCATATGGAAGAGCACCCTCAACTGATTCTTGACCAAATACAAACCATCGTATTAATTCAACAAAATGAATTTAATCGGATTTGGGGAAACATATTAAAAGAGTTAAAAAAAGAAAAAATATTTTTATTAGACGATTTGCATCTTAACAAGGTTCAACAAGTATTTGTTATTAAATATTTTGAAGAAGAAGTTCGCTCTAATATTATTCCATTAATGATTGAAAGTCTACCTGAACTACCTTATTTAAGAGATAAGAGTATCTACCTCGGAGTGGTAATGCGAAAGAAGAAATCTCCTTATCGTTTGAAATATGCTTTAATTGAAGTGCCGGCTAAAGCCGTAGGAAGATTCATCATCTTACCTTCTCTTGCGAATGAGAAAAATATTATTCTGCTTGAGGATGTAATCCGCTTTAATTTGCCTAAAATCTTTTCCTATTTTGATTATGACACTTTTGATGCCCATGTTTTCAAAATAACCAAGGATGCTGAAATAGATATTGACAATGATGTGAGTACCAGTTTTGTGGAGAAAATTGAAAAGGGAGTAAAAAACCGTCGCAAGGGAAAACCGGTTAGGTTTGTTCATGATAAAGATATGGACAGGGGATTGTTAGACTATCTTATTCGGAGATTAAATTTGAACCATAAAGGCAATATTATTCCGGGAGGAAGAATTCATAATTTCAGACATTTTATGGACTTTCCTGATATTTTTAATGCAAAAAACACAAGAAGGGCACCCTTCCCTCATCCCGAATTACAAGGTTCCATGCGTGTTACAGATATCATCATCAAGAAAGATATCATGCTTCATTTTCCATACCACTCCTTTAATGGTTTAATAGACCTTTTGAGAGAAGCTGCCATTGATCCTGATGTAATTTCAATTAAAATAACCGCCTACCGATTAGCTTCCAATTCAAAAGTAATCAATGCATTAATTAATGCAACAAGAAATGGGAAAGAAGTAATAGTGATGTTAGAATTGAGTGCTCGTTTTGATGAGGAAGCGAATCTGGAATGGAAAAAAATATTGGAAGAAGAAGGTGTAAGGGTTTTATTAGGCGTCCCTAAAATGAAGATCCATGCTAAGCTTTGTATCATTAAGAAAAGAAAAGATAACAAGACCATCCAATATGGATTTGTAAGCACTGGCAACCTCAATGAAAAAACCGCCAATGTATATGGCGACCATTGCTTACTTACCGGTAATCGAAAAATAATGGCAGATATCAACCGCATTTTTCATTATCTAGAAAACTGGAAAACAGGAACCCAACAGTTGCGATTATGTAACACCTTGTTGGTTTGTCCAACTACGATGCGTAAAGATTTTATTCAATTGATTGATCGTGAAATTAAAAATGCGAAATCAGGAAAACAAAGTGGCATTTTAATAAAAGTGAATGCATTAAGCGATGAACAGTTGATTAACAAACTTCAATTGGCCGCTTCGGCAGGTGTTGAGGTAA
>JAYTSC010000423.1:0-4389 GCA_043745885.1 Bacteroidota bacterium
TTTCACAAAAAGTATATTTTTGCGCCTATAATAAAACTTTTTACAATGTCAGACATCGCAACAAGAGTAAAGAAAATCATAGTAGACAAGTTAGGTGTAGATGAAGCCGAAGTAACCAACGAAGCTTCGTTCACTAACGACCTCGGTGCCGATTCATTGGATACCGTTGAACTTATTATGGAGTTCGAAAAAGAATTCAATATCTCAATTCCTGATGAGCAGGCTGAAACCATCACTACAGTGGGTCAGGCAGTTGCTTATCTTGAAGAGCACGCTAAGTAAGCACTTACTCCACAGAAAATGGAATAATTTTAATCCGCCTTATCATGTGCATTAGCCATATAAGGCGGATTATCACTTCAAAGGGGTTTTAATATGCAATTAAAAAGAGTTGTTGTAACAGGTATTGGTGCAATTACACCTCTCGGTAATAATTTAGATGATTATTGGACCGGGTTGTTGAATGGCGTTTCAGGTGCTGATATGATTACACTATTTGATGCAACTAAATTCAAAACCCGTTTTGCTTGTGAAGTAAAAGGATTTGATCCTAACCAGTTTATGGAAAGGAAAGAAGCCAGAAAATTAGACCGATTTGCCCAATTAGCGGTTGTTGCCAGTGATATGGCCGTAAAAGATGCAGGTATCAGTAAAGAAAATGTGGATGTTGACAGAGTTGGTGTCATCTTCGCCAGTGGTATTGGTGGGTTAACTACTTTCCAAGAAGAAGTCATGAACTTTGCCCACGGAGATGGTACCCCAAGGTTCAATCCTTTCTTCATTCCTAAAATGATATTGGATATTGCAGCCGGGCAAATTTCAATGCGCCATGGTTTCCGCGGACCCAATTTTGCCGTTGTTAGTGCCTGTGCCTCAAGTACCAATGGGATGATAACAGCAGCAGATAATATTAGATTGGGCAGGGCAGATATTGTGATAAGCGGTGGATCTGAAGCCGTTATTAGCATTGCCGGTGTTGGTGGATTTAATGCCATGAAAGCCATGAGTGAGCGTAACGATGATCCCAAAACTGCCAGTAGACCTTATGATAAAGACCGAGATGGTTTTGTTATGGGCGAAGCTGCAGGAGTAGTTGTTTTGGAAGAATATGAACATGCTATCAAAAGAGGCGCCAAAATATACTGTGAATTTATGGGAGGCGGTGCCAGTGCCGATGCCTATCATTTAACAGCCCCTCACCCAGAAGGATTGGGTGCAAGAAATGTAATGATTGCTGCCCTCAAAGATGCCGGAATGCAACCCCATGAAATTGATTACATTAATACCCATGGCACTTCCACACCTTTGGGCGATGGTGCCGAAGCAAAAGCCATCACAGAGGTTTTTGGAGAACATGCTTACGAACTCAATATCAGTGCAACCAAATCAATGACAGGCCACTGCCTGGGTGCTGCAGGTGTTATTGAAGCCATTGCCTGTATTCAAAGTGTTATTCACGATATTATTCCCCCTACCATCAATCACTTTACCGATGATCCTACATTGGATCCAAAACTTAATTTCACCTTTAATAAGGCCCAAAAAAGACCGGTTAGAGCCGCTTTAAGCAATACTTTCGGCTTTGGGGGACATAATGCTTGTGTGATAGTTAAAAAATACGTAGCTTAAATTCTGTGCAATTCCTCAAAAATATTTTTAAGAAAGCCAACGACACGTCATTCGAAAAACAACTGAAGAATGTATTAGGCATTCAATCCAGTAATGTTTTGTTGTATCGTACGGCTATGAGTCATCGATCTGTAAAAGATACCCCTGATGAAAACAATGAACGTCTCGAATACCTGGGAGATGCAATCCTAAGTGCCATTGTTGCCGACTATTTGTTTAAACGTTATCCCTATAAAGGAGAAGGTTTTCTCACAGAAATGAGGAGTAAGATGGTGAATCGATCACAACTAAATGATATTGCCCTGAAAATGGGCCTTCGTAAACTTACTTTCTTCAACAAATTTGATAACGCTTTAAAAGGTAGTCAGATTTTTGGAAACACCCTGGAAGCCTTAGTGGGTGCAGTTTACCTTGATAAAGGTTATAATAAAACCCATAATTGGGTATTACGCCAAATTGTAATTCCACATATGTTTGTGGATGATTTGGAATTGATTGATATCAACTTAAAAAACAAACTCATTGGCTGGGCAAATAAAAATGGGAAAACCCTCACTTTTGAATTAGCCAATGAAAAAATGGAAGGTACCAGGCGTTTATTTACGATTAATGCCATGCTGGATGGTGAATTGCTTGCTTTTGGAAAAGGCTACAATAAAAAAGATGCCAGTCAAATAGCCGCACAGGTAGCAGTAGAAAAATTAGGTATAGTATGAGTGATGATCAATTCAAATTTCAACTCAAGAAAAAAGCCATACTTTTCGCCAGTATCCTAGTAGCCGGAATCATAGCCATCATCTATTTTAGCAAACTCTAAAATTACCCCAAACCACAAACCACAGACTACTCCATCTCCTGACAAAGCTCAATCAACACCCCATTCGTATCCTTAGGATGTAAAAAACAAACCCATTTATTGTCGGCCCCCTTTTTTGGTTTATCGTTTAAGAGCGTAAAGCCCTCTTTCTCTAGCCTTTCCATCTCCGCAGTTATATCCGTAACTACAAAAGCAATATGATGAATGCCTTCGCCTTTTTTGGCTATATAACGGGCAATAATCCCATTGGGGTCAATACTTTCCAATAATTCAATCTTGGTAGTCCCCGTTTGAAAAAAAGCGGTGTTTACTTGCTCGGATTCTACCATTTCTGTTTTGTAACAAAGGGAATTTAGCAGCTTTTCATATAACGGGACTGAAGAAATTAACCCTTTTACGGCAATACCGATATGTTCAACCTTTAACATATTTTATTTTTTATTATTCGATTAAAAATTAGGTTTTAAAAAGCTATCTTATATCTACAGGAGAAAATTGCCACAGAATACACAGACTAGCAAAGCTTTTTCTGTGCATTCTGTGGCAAAATTAACCCGAAATTTACCCGATTATAAACATTTAAAGTCATCCTTTACGAAATTCGGAAAAATAGGCTAACAAGTTCAGGGGGCCAAAATTAATAGAACCTATTCGAGTAACTTTGCATTATAAGAGAATAAACTATTCGTTGATATGTTGAAACTGCCCATTTACCTCGATAATAATGCCACTACACCCATGGATCCCCGTGTATTGGAGGTCATGATACCCTATTTTACCGAACATTTTGGTAATGCAGCCAGTCGTAATCACCCCTTTGGATGGGAAGCTGAGGAAGCTGTAGACTATGCTCGTGAACAAGTTGCTCAATTAATTGGTGCTGATCCTAAAGAAATTATTTTTACTTCAGGCGCCACAGAAGGCGATAACCTGGGTATCAAAGGAGTTTATGAAATGTACGCCAGCAAAGGTAACCACATCATTACTTGCACTACCGAACACAAAGCAGTTTTAGATACCTGTAAACACATTGAACGATCCGGTGGGGAAATAACTTACCTGGAAGTGAAAGCGGATGGTTTGATTGATCTAAAAGAATTAGAAGCTGCCATTAAGCCTACTACTATCCTTATTGCTATCATGTATGCGAATAATGAAATTGGTGTTATACAACCCGTAAAAGAAATTAGCACAATTGCTAAAAAGCACGGTATACTTTTTTTCTCAGATGCCGTACAAGCTGTTGGTAAAGTATCGGTTGATGTAAACAAAGATGGCATTGATATCATGGCTTTTACAGCGCATAAAATGTATGGACCAAAAGGTATTGGTGCTTTATATGTTAGACGTAAAAACCCCAGAGTAAAGGTTACTGCACAAATGGATGGCGGTGGACATGAAAGGGGTATGAGAAGTGGTACGTTAAATGTTCCGGGTATAGTAGGTTTTGGTAAAGCCTGCGAATTGGCAAGGTTAGAGATGGCAGATGATGCGGTAAGACTAAGTAAACTGCGCGATAAATTGGAATCTTCTCTAATGCAATTAGAAGAAACGTATGTAAATGGAAACCGCGAACATCGTTTACCACATGTAACCAATATCTCTTTCAAATATGTAGAAGGCGAAGGATTGTTGATGGGCTTTAATAAAAATATTGCTTTATCATCGGGTTCTGCTTGTACCTCTGCTTCATTAGAACCCAGTTATGTTTTAAAGGCTTTGGGCTTGGGAGATGATCTGGCACACAGTTCTCTTCGTTTTGGTTTAGGTCGTTTTACAACAGAAGACCAAATCGATTACACCATTAAATCCGTAAGCGAAACTGTCTTAAAATTAAGAGACATGAGTCCGCTTTGGGAAATGTTTAAAGAAGGAGTAGATATGGAGAAGATTGAATGGGCACACCATTGAATAGTTAAAAATTAATAGTCAATAGTTAATAA
>JAYTSC010000424.1:0-1832 GCA_043745885.1 Bacteroidota bacterium
AAGACCCCATGGGGGCTTCACCGAAAACAATTTTACCCGTAATAACTTTCCCTTCAAAGTCGGTTTTGGTTCCTTTACCAACATAAATAATTTCTGCAGTTTCTCCATCAATTGGCGTGCCAGCAGAATTGATAGCTATCATATTTCGGTTAGTAGTAGATTGAAGTAACGGTACTTTTTCGCCAACAATTGATAAAGAAGCACTAATGGGCTCCCAAGTAGGTTTTCGCATTTTTCGGTTTTCAATTCTGTATGATAAGGCTGCATCTGCTTCTCCTTTTTGTTCCTTAACAAATCCTGCCGCCTGTAAAATTTTTTCGACATGGTAAATGCTTTCATTGAATCCTGTATTTCCTGCTATGCGCCAATATTTTTCTACAAAGGCTACTGAGTTAAATGCATTTTTTTCATTAAACGCCTTTCTTAATTCCGGATAATAATTGTCCATTTGAGAATTATTGGTTTTCTGAGCAAAAACGATAAGCCCAATAGGCAACATTAGAAATATGAAAATGAATTTTCTCATTAGCTTGTTTTTAAGCGTAAAGTTTACTTCAGATAGTCATCAGCAAATTGCAGGTATTGTTGCCAATCGTATATAGTTACATCATGTTTACCTGCACGTATATGGTAACGGACTGTTTTGCCAACGGGATGCTGCAAACCAGGTATTTCAGAAACATCAATACCTTTTACATCGAATAATGCATATACCTTACCAGCTTCTCTTGCGCTTAAAAACTCACCTTTCGGATCCGACCAGGTATCTCCTTCAGCACTGGCAACGTATAATGGTCGGGGAGCAATTAATGACAATAGCATATGACCATCAACTGGCATCGTTTCCACATTTTCTCCATAAGTCTTATAGCGAGGCATGAACCAATGCGGAAATTTTTCAGTAATAATTTTTACGGTTTCTCCATACCATCTTTTTGATAAAGTAGCTCCTCCTTCGCCTGATTCATTAGAAATTACCAAGGCAAATCTTTGGTCTGATGCTGCAGCCCATAAGGCAGCTTTACCTAATCTTGAATGTCCAATAAGGGCAATTTTTTTTGCATCTATAACCACATCCTTTTCCAGGTAATCAACAATGTTGCTTAATCCATAAGCCCATGCACCCATCGCCGTCCATTCTTCCGGTTTTATTTGCAGATCATCTTGTAAAGTGGTTCTTATCCCTGTTTTCCAACCTTCCGGAAAATCAGGTTCTAAATCACCACAATAGGCAGTGGCAACTGCATAACCCTTTGAAAGAATTTCTTTTATTGGCCACTGTGAAGATTCGATTCCTCTTGTTGAATCCGTTGCTCTGTTATTAATGGATCCCTTTACTTTAGTGGAAATCCATTTGTTTGATAGCAGGATATGCTTATCATTTTGTACTGCCTGGTTACCGAAGAAGTTGAGTCCAAGAAAAACAGGTACCCGTTGTTTTTTTGAATTAGGCAAATACAATAGCACATCGATATACTGAGAACTGTCAGTAGCTTTACAATAAATCCTAATTTGTTTACGGGTTGCTAAGCCATCAAATGTAGTAGCATCCATCTCTAAAACCCGAAAACGAAGAGGTGTTTTTTTTGACGGGTATCTGCCAAATTGAATTTCTTCATATAAATGGTAGATATAAGGTCTTTGTATTGTTTTCCATTCATTGGCATTTAACACTTTATTGCCGTTAGTCATTTGTAAAACATCGGGTAAAGTATATTTTGGCACTTTGGATTCATCTGTATTGGAAGTAATGGTTTGTGCAGAACCATAAAAAGAAATGCTACAATAGAAAAGAATACACGCAGAAACTATTTTCTTTGAGACAGCCATAA
>JAYTSC010000425.1:0-5293 GCA_043745885.1 Bacteroidota bacterium
CTTTTTTAGGTAGAGTAGGTGGAATGGTAAGTTTACCCCCAGTTTTTTTCGTGTCTTTATTTCCCTCAGATTTGGGTTCAAATTTTCGAATAGATAAACCAGTGTCAGACTCCGGTATGATATAAGCCCCTGCATCATAATCGCTTGGTTTCACAGAACCATTTTCATCACCTTCTGCATTTAGAATAGGCGCATTTGCATTCATATAATCGATAGAAATTTCACTGGCTCCCTCGGGCTTTGCAAAAGTCATTCGAGTATCAATTCCACAATTAGGATCCTCGCTTACCTTACCCATAAAATAAGCCCAGATAGGCATAGCTGCTCTTCCACCTTCTCCATTTTTACTTTCAGTTTTAAAACGAATAAAACGGTCATCACAACCTACCCAACCACCCGCCAGTAATTGGGGCGTATAGCCCAAAAACCAGCCATCGGCATTGTCATTGGTTGTTCCGGTTTTACCTGCAATTTCTAAACCTGATGGGAGGTCATAAGACGATATTCCTGCACCGGTGCCATCCGTCATCACACCTTGCATCATCTTAATCACTGAGTAGGCAGTTACATCACTGATTACTTCTTTTCTATGGGGAGTAAAATTAGCAAGTACATTACCATTCCTGTCTTCAATGCGAGTAATGTACATGGGTTTGGCATTAAAACCACGGCCGGGGAACATGCTATAACCTTGCATCATTTCATAAAGAGATAATTCTACTGCGCCAATACCAATAGAGGGGTATGCAGGAATGGGAGAGGTGAAATCACATTTGCGTAAAAACTCTATCAACCTCTTGGCGCCATTGTTACCATTATTGTCTAGTTGTTTTAAAACATACGCCGTAGCACAGTTACGCGATTTTGCCAATGCCAACGCCATGGGCATTGCTGCCCCAGTACAGGTTTTGGAAGTGGCAGGCACCATGCCAAAACCGCCGAAACTTTGTTGGTTATCGTAAACAATGGTATTGGGCGTAAAACCGGCTTCTTCAATGGCCAAACTGTATAACAAAGGTTTCATTGTTGAACCAACCTGACGCTTGGTATTAATATTTACGTGGTCATATTTATAAGTTTTAAAATCAATACCGCCTACCCATGCTTTTATCTGTCCATCCAATGGGTTCATTACCATAAATCCTGCCTGTAACATTTGGCGATGGTATTTGATAGAATCATAGGGTGTCATTAAAGTATCTTTACCACGGCTTGCATTCCAGGCAAATACATGCATAGGTATTTTCTGGTCAAAGGTTTTTCGAATTTCATCATCGTCCATTCCTTCTTTTTTCAGTTTATGCCAACGATCGCTTTGTTTGGCTGCCGATTCAAGAACATTTTCATACCCTTTCCAAACGGTTCCATTTTTTATGTTATCCTGTGTGTTTAATAATTTTTGCAAGTAGTTCATGTGTTTGGCTACTGCTGCTTCTGCATAAATTTGCATACTTGGATTGATGGTCGTATAGATCCTTAATCCATCCCGAAACAAATTATATTTATCTCCATTACTTTTTTTGTTTTCCTTACACCACTTTTTCATATCCTCACCCAAGATCATTCGAAAATAAGGCCCAAGGCCATTTTTCTCATCTAGTTTACCATAATTCAGATCGATTGGTTTCTTTTTTAATATTTCTGCTTCTGACTCAGAAAGGTATTTCATGGTTACCATTCTATTTAACACCAGATTTCTTCTTTCTAGTGATCTTCTTTGATTGATTAAGGGGTTGTAAATACCCGGAGCATTAATCATACCTATTAATACTGCTGCTTCCTCTACATTTAAGCGATCGGGTTGTTTTTGAAAAAAAGTATTGGCGGCATTACGAATACCAAAAACATTATTACTGAATGAAACCGTATTTAAGTATAAGGTCAGAATTTCTTCTTTAGTTAAATTACGTTCTAATTTAATGGCAATGATTCCTTCCTTCAGTTTTTGAATACTTCTTAGAATAAAATTCTTGGTGCTCCAGTTTTCAGTGAATAAATTTTTAGCTGTTTGCATAGTGATGGTACTGGCACCCCCTTCACTGCCTAGATAAACAAAAGCGCGCAAGAGTGAAAAACCATCAATTCCACTGTGATCATAAAATCTTTTGTCTTCTGTTGCAACCAACGCATTTACAACATGTTTACTGATATCTCTTGCAAGAACATTTACACGGTCTTCAATGTAATATTTACCCATAGGTGTTCCATCATCTGCAAAAACCTGGCTTGCCTGTGAGGCTGAGGGATTTTCAATGTCCTCTATAGAAGGCATGACACCAATCCATCCCCAGTTGATCATGAATAGGAATAAAATAATAAAACCAAGACCTCCAAAAAAAATGCGCCAGAATATTTTTACAGACTTAGACATATATGATGCGATAAGATTTTTTTGTAGTAGGACAAAGTGAAAATTTAAAATTCAATTCTTCATGCAATAGGTTCATAAAAATAAGTTCCTTATCAAATAGCATTGACGAAACAGAAAGAACTTCATGTGTACCAGCATTACAGGATTCCATTGTATTAAAATTTATCCGGGAATAATTTTTGAATAAATGTATGGTAGCCTTCTATATCATTTGTGTTGATTAAGATAGCCATATTTGCATTACTAATGATACTAAAGCTATATTTATCTGTTGTTAACCAAGGAATAATTTGTGTTTTTGCCTGTGGTCTGGTTCTGTCAATATAACCTATTGCCTCACTTGCATTTGGAAAAGGTCCAAACATCAAAAAGTTATATTGTCCATTAATTTTTCGATTACTTAATTCAATTCTTTGGCTTGAATAATTATTCTGGTTATATCGGTTAAATGCATTTCTACTTTCGGTAATAAAAATCGGGTCAACATTGTTTAATAAAACCACAACATATTGCGTATCTGAAGGGCTAAATGTAAAAGTTTTGCTGTCTACCGGAGCAGCAGTGATAATATTGGCAATGTCTATTTTTTTCAAATCCTTGGGCATTGCCAGCTTAGCAGAATCTTTCGTAATGACTGCCGCAGTAGTTATTGTTTTGGTATTACTCAAGTCTACCAATTCCTTCGATGCTACTTTTAATTCTGTTGGAGCCTTCAGAAGGGTATCTTTTTTCTTTTCCCTGGAGAGTCCTAATGGAACGGCACTATTCAGATCAACTCCACGAGAAACCACTTCCTGCGTCTGATCTGTTTTTAAATTAATGAGATAGTATTCAATTTGGTCTCTTCTTTTCAGCACATCAATCATCGTAGTAGCTTTTTCTGCTAGTGGTGATTTAGAAAATAAGGAAACAATGTTTTCCAACCTATTAATCGCAATACTATCCTCTTTTTGTTTAATGTAATAAATAGATTCAATGTACAGTAACTGTGGTGTCCAGTAGTTTTTGCCAAATTGTTTATCAGCTTTTAATTTTGCTTCTTTCGCTTCATCGAATTTGCCTGCTAAAAAGAGACCATATACATTCTCATATTGTATTTGTGCAGGATCCTCTTTTTTATTGATTTTTGGTGTATTACCTGCTTTTAATTGAGCTGCATATTTTCCAGTCGAAAATCCACTCGTTAATTGGGATACAAGCGAATCGGCTTTGAAAGTTTTACCTATTTTTTTATAACAATAGGATAAGTTGAATAAAGCAGTTTCGACTTCAGAGCTTTCAGGGTATCTCCGCATCAACTCTTCATAGGTTTCAACGGCAGAAGGATAATCTTCCAATACATTCTGAAAAGTAAATGCATTCTCCATTAATGCTTTGATGATGGATTTATGTGAACTGTCTGTTTGGGCAACTGTTAAAGGAATTTTTTTGCTTAAAGATTCGATATCCAGTGTTGGTTCTATATCTTTCTTTGCCATTCCTTTTTCAATTTTATCCCCGGTAGGAGCCGGGGCTTTTGTTAGTGAATTATTTATGGCTGTTTGTCTTCTCCAGTTATCAACATTGGGTCTATTACCCCATCGGCTCTTAAAATCTGTGGAACCTCTGGCCTTCAAAGAAGTGTTTAGAAAATAAAAATCGCTGGGGTTATTACTAAATAAATCGTTTGCGGGTGAGATGGATCCTGCAGGTGAGTTACCAAATGAAAGATTGTTTTTGTCATCATCCTTTAAACCCTTCTCTTTTCTTAATCGCTTTAATAATGTCTTTAAATAAATATCTCTTTGCTCTTTGCTAAGCAATGCAATTTTTTGTAAACTATCTTCCAGTTTGATGATCTCCTCGTTTTCGCTTATTATTTTCAAAGCCGGTTTTCGTTCTTCCACCCTAATCTTATTATCTTCTTTTAAAAGAGAAGTTTGAATGCTATCGTAATACTTATGTGAATCGGAATAATGTTTTAGTGGATAATTCATATCCCCCAATAATAAAAAGCTAAGTTGCTTTTGTAAAGGGTTGTTAACACTATATTTAACACTGTTTAACAATAGTTTTTGGGCAGCAGCATAATTTTTTCTTTTTAATTCCAATTCAGCTGCCGCATAATAAATGATATCGCGGTGGGTTATATATTTATCCCGTTTAGCCATTTTTAAAAGTTCGTCAAGATTTTTTTGAATCGCATTATCTTGGTTGGCAGTTGACAGGGATACGATATTCATTCTTGCATACACTTCCAGTAAAGGATCATTGGTATGTTGAATAGACCTTTCAAATAACAAAATGGCTTTATTATCAACTTTAGCAAGTTGGTATAATTGCGCTGTTAAGTATTCCCAACGTGCTTTTTCAGAATTTGTTGATGCATTGTCCAATGCCAGTATTAAATTATTTCCTGCTTTTTCATATTGTTCAATCCTATAATAAAGGAAAGCACTCATTTCATGAAAATCTACTCGTAATCTTTCCGGAAAATTCGGATCTGTACGAATCAATTCCAATAGTCCTTCTGCTTCAGTAAATTGGCCTTGTTCTGTATAAGTTCGTGCCTGTAACATGAAACTTTCATTTCTGCTAGGCGGGAAACTGGCAATTTTTTTCCAGGTACTGGTTTTTTCACGGGTAGAAATGGTAAAAACACCATTTGTATTACTAGCATTACTTCCAAGGGGTATGTCATAACCATTATCCTTGGGTGAAAAGGCATAATTAATATAGGTAAATACATTGGAAGCTGAATCGAAATCTTTTCTATACAAATATGCTTTTCCCATTAACAAGTATAGTTTATCAACCCAATCACTTCGTAAATCATGTAATAAGATCCCAGCGCTACATTTATAAATGATGGTATCAATTTCTCCTTTGGCTGTTTCATCCAAACTGTAATTATAGAAAGACAATAATTGAGTATAATCATCC
>JAYTSC010000426.1:0-2684 GCA_043745885.1 Bacteroidota bacterium
ATAAGTCATTTTAACAATTACTTAAAAGTCAATCACAACCTTTTAGCAACCCTCCGAAAAGAATATAACCTGAAAGCCGAATAGTATGAAACCAAGAACCAAAGAATTACTAATTAAATTAGTGATCTATTTAGTTATTGGATTTGCTTGTGCATTTTTTTGGAATAAGATAAAGACAAGCTGAAATTCGAAATCTCCTGCCGATGTTGGTTTCCGGAGTAACCTCTTTGACAAATATGTTGTTGGTCAGACGACCTACAACGGCAATGAAAATCTGTGCTTTCTGTGGCAATTTTTCTCCTGCTAATCCAGATTAATCAAAAACGCTCCGCCGATGTTGGTCGCCTGACCAACATCTTCATGAAAAGATCACAATGACAATTAAAAAATTCTTTGGCATTTTATTCCCCTCAATAAGTCACCTACCTAAAAACTGCTTATATTTAAATCATCAGCAACCCAAAATAAATCTTACATGAGAAAGCTATTGCTTCTATTATTACTGCCTTTTCAATTGGCAGCACAAAACAATTCATTTGCTTCCTTCAAACATTATCCCTTTCCAACAGAATTGTGTGCGGCACCAAAGGGTGCAAAAATTGCCTGGGCTTTTGATGAACAAGGCGTTCGAAATGTGTATGTTGCCGAAGGTCCGTTGTATACTCCCAGAAAACTAACCGGCTTTTCTAAGAATGACGGTCAGGAAATTACCGGTCTCTCCATTTCAGAAGATGGTAAATGGGTAGTCTTTGTTCGCGGTGGCGATCATGGTGCCAATTATGATGGTGGATTGCCCATTAATGCCGCCAATGAAACCAACCCATTTAAAGTGCAAATAGCCGCTGTCCCTTTTGCAGGAGGAGATACCAAATATTTGTCTGAAGGAGATGCACCTGAAATTTCTCCGGATAGCAAAATAGTTTCTTTCATAAAAGGTGGGCAAGTATATACGGCATCCATTGATGGCTCATCGGCAGCCAAAAATATTTTTACTACAAGAGGTTCAGTAAGTTCATTGGAATGGAGTCCGAATGGTAATTCATTATTGTTTGTTGCTAACAGAGGCGATCATTCCATTATCGGCATTTACACAAATACCGATTCTCTCATAACATGGATAGCCGCTTCTTTCTATCGCGACAATTCTCCACACTGGTCACCCGATGGTTCTAAGATAGTTTTTGTAAGAAGGCCCGGTGCAGGTGGAGCACCTGATTCATTGATAAGCAGAAAACACCAGCCTTGGAGTATTTATATTGCTGATGTAAAAAGTGGTAAGGAAACAATTCTTTGGAAAGCACCTATTACTTTAAGGGGTTCTGTGCCAACAACACATGGTGGAACCAATTTACATTGGGCAGCAAATGACAAGATTGTATTTCTTTCTTACCAGGATGGATGGCCGCATATTTATTCTATTGCCACTGGTGGCGGAAAAGAAATGTTACTTACTCCCGGTAATTTTATGTGTGAGCATATCACTTTAAGTGTCGATAAGAAGTATTTGATATTCAGTGCCAATACAGGACCTGATGCTTTAGATATTGAAAGAAGACATGCAGTAATGGTGAGTGTTGATAAAGCGGATATGAAAGTACTCACCCCCGGCAGGGGATTGGAATGGACTCCCGTATTAACAGATAATGGAAACAGCGCAGTATTTATCAGTGCTACTGCACAGCAATCTCCATTGCCTGCAGTGATGTCGTTAACAAGTAAAAAGTTTCAACTATTAGGCGAAAATTTAGTGCCCGCCGATTTTCCAAAACAAAAATTGGTTACTCCTAAACAAATCATTTTTAAAGCTGGCGATGGGGTAATTGTTCATGCACAACTTTTCATGCCCGAAGGAGATGCCGGTAAAAAACCAGCCATTGTTTATGTACATGGTGGCCCCCCCAGACAAATGTTATTGGGTTGGAATTATTCCGATTATTATTCCAACGCATATGCATCTAACCAATATTTGGCGAGCCACGGATTTGTAGTATTGAGTGTAAACTATCGATTGGGTATAGGTTATGGGTATGAATTTCATCAACCCAAAAATGGCGGTCCTTCAGGCGCTTCTGAATACCAAGATATAGTAGCAGCAGGAAAATGGTTGCAAAGTCAGTCTTTCGTAGACGCAAGTAAGATTGGTATTTATGGAGGATCTTATGGTGGCTATTTAACAGCTATGGCTTTATCGAGAGATTCTAAAATATTTGCTGCAGGGGTTGATATTCATGGTGTACATGATTGGGGCATACAGGCTTCCCTCACCACTGCCGGAGAAAAATATGAGAAAGCACCTGATTATGAATTGGCATTAAAAACTGCCTGGGCATCTTCCCCTGTTTCTTCAATTAAAACATGGAAATCACCAGTGCTGATTATTCATGCAGATGATGACAGGAATGTTCGCTTTAACCAAAGTGTAGATTTAATTAACCGACTCGAAAAACAGGGCGTGAACTATGAAACAATAATGATTGTTGATGATACGCACCACTGGATGAACTGGAATAATGCGGTAAAAGTATATGGGGCAGTGGCGGATTATTTCATAAGGAAGTTTAAGAAGTAATTAATGTTGTTGGTCAGGCGACCAACAACGGCTATTGCGACCCACAACTGCTGTGGCATCAACAACGGTCGATAAACAAGTTAAATGCTTATGAAAAACATAATACTACTATTAG
>JAYTSC010000427.1:0-4297 GCA_043745885.1 Bacteroidota bacterium
GGTCGCTATCCATGGAGAAGCCGTTTGCCTGTTGGTGTTTTAAGGGGGTATAGTCGTACATTAATTGATAAAGGACAACCCACTATTGCTACTTTATTAAAAACAAGTAACTATACAACCGGTGTTGTTGGCAAATGGCATTTGGGTTTGGATTGGGTGCCTAAGGATGCTTATAAAGATTCAGTAGATCTTACTAATAAATATTATGGCATTCTGGAAGAAATGAATCCAAACTTTATTGATTTTACCAAAGCACCGTTACAGGGTCCAAGAACAGTGGGATTTGATTATTCATTCATTCTTCCGGCTTCTTTGGATATGCCCCCTTATAATTATTTAGAAAATGATCGATTAACTGAACTGCCTACCGCTTATACAGAAGGTAACAAACTTGAATCGGGTTATACCGGACCGTTTTGGAGAGCCGGATTAATGGGTCCTAATTTTGATTTTTATAATGTATTACCCACTTTTACAAATAAAGCAACAGACTTTATCAAAAAAGTGGCTAAGCAAAAAAATCCTTTCTTTCTTTATTTTCCAATGCCGGCACCACATACACCTTGGGTTCCTACAAAAGAATATATCGGCAAATCAAAAGCAGGGGAATACGGAGATTATGTACAAATGGTAGATGATGCTGTTGGGAAAGTTTTACGCACACTGGATAGTTTAAGACTTTCTAATAACACCCTTGTTATATTCTCGAGTGATAATGGCCCTTATTGGCGTGAAAATTTTATCCAGCAATTCAATCACAAAGCGGCAGGGCCATTTAGGGGAATGAAGGGAGATGCATTTGAAGGGGGGCACCGTGTTCCTTTTATTCTTCGTTATCCCGGTATCATTAAAGCAGGTACGGTAAGTGAGGCTACAACTACATTAGCCAACTTGATGGCAACCTGTTCAGAATTATTGGGTAATCATTCCCCTCAATTTGCAACAGAAGACAGTTATTCCATTCTTCCGATTCTAACGGGTAAATCCAAAGAAATAGCCGATCAGCCTGCCGTGATACATTCTTCTTCTCAAGGTTTTTATGCAATTAGAAAAGGTTCCTGGAAGTTGATCACAAATCTTGGTTCAGGAGGGATGACATCACCCGCAAAAATAAAACCCAAAGAAGGGGAACCTGTGGGACAATTATTTAACCTGGAAACAGATATTCATGAAGATCATAATCTCTTTAGCCAAAATCCTGATAAAGTAAAAGAGTTGACTGACATGTTAGAAAAAATTAAAAAAGCTAAAACCAAACTTACAAAATAAAATTATCAATTAATAAAAACACCCCAAATGACCAACAAATTGACAAATGACATCCTTATATTTTTTTCTTTCATTTTTCTTGTACTTGTTTTCGAAAATACAAAGGCACAAACTAAAGAAGTATTTAAATCTGCGTATATTAAAAATACACTTTTAAAAGTAGCAGACTGGCAATTAAAAAATCACAATACCAGATCATCTAGAGACTGGACAAATGCTGCTTTTTATACCGGAGTTTACGCAGCATATGAAGCCACAAAGTCAATGGAATTGCTGGATTCATTAATGACGATTTGTGAAAGAAATAACTGGTTGCCCGGATTGAGGTATGATCATGCAGATGATTATGCTATCTCACAAACATATATTGATTTGTATCGCCTAAAGAAAGATAGGCGGATGATACAGGCTACCCTTGATTCTCTTCAAAAGATGAAAACTACGCCAGGCAATGAAATCAAAAAGCATGGTATTGCCTGGTGGTGGTGCGATGCTTTGTTTATGGCCCCACCAACTATGGCAAAACTTTCCAAAACTTTACAAGATCCCGTATACTTGGTATTGGCAGATACACTTTTTAGACAGTGTTATGATTGGTTATTCAACAAAGAAGAAATACTATTTGCACGTGATGCAACTTATTTGTTAGATGCTAATGGAAATGGAAAAAAGGAAGCCAATGGAAAAAAATTATTCTGGTCTAGAGGAAACGGTTGGGTAATGGCGGGCCTGGTAAGACTATTAAATGAAATGCCTGCAAATTATAAAGGAAGAGATTTTTATGTCACATTATTTAAACAATTGGCTGATCGATTATTAACGCTTCAGCAAGCTGATGGACTTTGGCGCACCAGTTTGCTCGATCCTGATGCATATCCGGGTGGAGAAGGAAGCGGTTCAGGTTTCAACTGTTATGCAATGACTTGGGGTATCAATAAGAAAATATTAGAGAAAGAAAAATTTCTTCCAGCAGTAAAAAAAGCATGGGTTGGATTAAATACTTTAGTAACACCAGAAGGAAAAGTAGGTTGGGTACAACCCATTGGAGCTGATCCCAGAAGAAATTTTAATGCAGAAAGTTGGGAAGCATTTGGCGCAGGAGCGTTTCTTTTGGCTGGTAGTGAAATCATAAAATTGAAATAATAGATGCAATACAGAAAGCCCCTAAATATTTTGTATGATAAAATTATTGTTGACATACGGAAAGCAAGTATTGAATAGACATTTTATAGCTTCAGTATTTTTTTTGATATCTATCTTGATTTCGATTATTGTCTTAACCTCCGGAAAGCCTGTAAAAGAAACCAGACCCAATATTATTTTTATCCTTGCCGATGATATGGGCTATTCAGATATAGGATGTTATGGTGGAGAAATCAATACACCTAATATTGATAAGCTGGCAAATAATGGAATCAAATTGCGTAATTTTTATAACAATGGTCGTTGTTGTCCCACAAGGGCTTCCTTATTAACCGGACAATATCCGCATACAGTGGGTATGGGAGATATGGTAACGCAGGAGAAAGCGAAGATTGAACTCGGATCTTACCAAGGTTTTTTAGATAAGGCATATCCAACCATTGCAGAAGAATTGAAAGCCGTGGGTTACAATACCTATATGGTAGGTAAATGGCATGTAGGTGAAAGAAAAGAACATTGGCCATTGAATAGAGGATTCGAACATTACTTCGGATTGATTTCAGGTGCTTCCAGTTATTTTGAACTATTGCCCGAAAAGCAAAAAAGATACATGGCCCTGGATAACCAGGAATATACCCCACCCAAAGAAGGGTTTTATATGACTGATGCTTTTACAGATCATGCCATTCAATATTTGAATGATCAAAAAATGAAAAATGGCAACCCATTTTTTTTATATGTAGCCTATACAGCACCTCATTTTCCCATACATGCTTATGAAACAGATATTACTAAATACGAAAAATTGTATGAGCAGGGTTGGGATGTTACAAGAGAAAAACGTTTTCAGAAAATGCGTCAATTAGGCTTGGCAGACAAACGTTACCAACTCCCCGAACGGCCATCTGATATTCAGGACTGGACTAAAGTAGTTGATAAGAAAACATGGGTAAGAAAAATGGCCGTTTATGCTGCTATGATTGACAGAATGGATCAGAATATTGGCAGATTGATGAATACACTTACTGCCAATAAGCAATTAGATAATACACTAATTGTATTCCTTTCAGATAATGGAGGATGTGCCGAAAATATGGATAGCAGAAAATTGAATGACCCCACAAAAAAAATTGGCGAACGTGGATCATATGTTACTTATGATTTTCCATGGGCAAATGTGTCAAATACGCCTTTTAAAAAGTATAAAAAATATACACATGAAGGAGGAATTGTTACACCTTTCATTATACAATGGCCTGCAAAAATAAAAGCAGGGATAGGTTATAAAGATGAAATAGGTAACGTAATAGATCTTCTTCCAACCAGTTTAGAATTGGCTGGCTCAAAAGCAAAAAATCTACCAGGTGAAAGTTTATCCACTTTATGGAATGGAAGTAAACAAAAACCTCGAACCATCTATTGGGAGCACGAGGGTAACAAAGCAATTCGCATAGGTAATTGGAAACTGGTAAAGGATATAGAAGATCCTGCATGGGAATTGTATAACCTGTCAATTGATCCCTGTGAATTGAAAAATTTGGCTTCTGTGAATGTAAAGCGTGTTAATGAAATGCTTTTGACATATGCGGCATGGGCCAAAAAAGTAAATGTTAGAGAATGGACTATTGCAAGTGAGTAATAAAAATAATCAAATGAAAAAAGTGTTTTTCTTTCTTGTTTGTCAAATGACCTTATTCGTGCAGATTGTATCGGCACAAAAAATTAAGTATGTCCAGCAATTTGAAAATGAAAATCATCCTGAAATCGGATACTGGTTTATTACACCGACAATGATCAAAGAGGAAAATAAAATTGAAGCACATGTCGATAGTATTGCCAAGAACTGCAAGTATACGATGTTGTTTTTAACTTCAAGAGAAGGTGC
>JAYTSC010000428.1:0-1665 GCA_043745885.1 Bacteroidota bacterium
TCCCCAAACGTAGTCCGGCTAATCCCCATGCCTTGCTAAAAGTTTGCATGATTACCAAATTGGGATAATCGGATAATTCTTGTAAGAAAGATTTTTGCTTGGCGAAATTGATATACGCTTCATCCACAACAATAATCCCACTAAAATTATTCAACACCATCTCAATATCCATTCGGTTCAATGAATTTCCTGTAGGATTGTTAGGTGAACAAAGCCAAATAATTTTAGTATGGGCATCTATCAGATCTTCAAGGTGTACGATGTCTAATTGAAAACCATCTAATAAACTTGCTTTCTTTACTATTATATCATTAATGTTTGCACTTACTTCATACATGCCATAGGTTGGGGGACAAATAATGACATTATCTTTTCCGGGTTCGCAAAAACTCCGAAACAACAAATCAATGCATTCATCACTACCATTACCCAAGAAAATATGCTCCTCGGCAATTCCTTTAATGACACTTAATTTTTGTTTGATGGCACGCTGGTGTGGGTCGGGATAGCGATTATACCATTTGATGAGTGGCGAACCCAAACTGTTTTCATTGGCATCAAGAAATACTTTTGCTTCACCGCTAAATTCATCACGTGCAGAGGAATAAGGGGTAAGATTTTTGATATTGGGTCTTACTAATTTATTCAGATCAAAGGTCATTGTATTGTATTTAATTGATAATACTGTTAAAGCTATTTATATAAATGAAGCATAGCTTGATATTTTATCCCCTCTCGGGAGGGGGGACACGCTTGCGTGTCGGGGTGGGTAAACTACAAACCCTTTCTATGTTTAATAATATGTGCCGCTACCCCATTCTTTTCTTCAAAATTCAGAATCCAATTCTCTAGTATTTTTAAAACATACACAGTTTTATTTATAACATCCAAAGCATTAACACGCAGTACAATAATTTCGTATTTAGCAAGTTCGCCATCTCTAACCGCATCTTTTTGAATAATATTATTATCATAATGTGTTATCCCATCTACTTCAATCACCAGCAACAGATCCTTACAGTAAAAATCTACTATATAATTCAAAATAGGTCTTTGTCGATCAAAATCATAACCCATCATTTGAAAGTTTTTTAGCCTGTTCCAGAGGATTATTTCAGAATAAGTCATCTCCTTTCTCAAAGATTTTGCCAATGCTTTCAAGCTAGAGCTATATGGTATGATTTTCCTTCTCATAGTTATATTTCTTACCCACCCCCTACCCCTCCCCCCCGGGAGGGGACAATCCTGATGCGAACCGCATTCGCATGAGCATCCAATCCTTCTGCTTCGGCCATCAATTCAACAGTTTTATAAATATTCTGTAAACCCTCTTTCGATAGTTTTTGATAAGTTACTTTTTTTACAAAACTATCTACACTTACCCCGCTATAAGCTTTGGCAAACCCATTGGTTGGTAATGTATGATTGGTACCACTGGCATAATCACCCACACTTTCCGGTGAATAATTGCCTAAAAAAACCGAACCGGCATTTACTATTTTTTCTGCAATCGCTTCATCATCTTTGCAGGCAATGATTAAATGTTCTGCTGCGTACTCATTTACTAAATCTATTGCTTCTTCGATTGTTTTTACCAAGATAAGGGTGCAGTTTTCTAAAGCTTTTTCAGCAATGGCTTTTCTAGGTAACAATGTTAATTGAATT
>JAYTSC010000429.1:0-3074 GCA_043745885.1 Bacteroidota bacterium
GGTATCCAAAAAATGGCCGACTTGATTTTACAAGGAACTATCGAGATTAAAAAAGTAGTCTTTGGCTTACGCGATATGAAAAATCTGCGTGAAATGACCGAAGCCATGGTGAAGGTAAACAGCATAGAAAACCAGGCAGATGATGTATTTGATATGAGTATTGAAATGCTGTTTCAGCAAGAAAATGATTTCAAAGAAGTTATCAAAAAAAGAGAAATCTACCAGGTAATGGAGATTGTAACCGATAAGTGTGAAGATGCCGCAAATGTGATTGAATCTATTATTATCAAATACGCTTAGGGGGGGTAATTAGTAATTAATAATTAGCAATTAATAATTAAGGCGAATAAATTTGTTACGCTGTTTATTAACTACTTTATAATAATTACTAATTATTAATTACTAATTATTAATTGTTTTTCATGCTCACACTTCTAATTGTTATCATCATTCTTGCTTTTATTTTCGATTATATTAATGGGTTTCATGATGCGGCGAATTCGATTGCTACTATTGTTTCAACAAAAGTGCTTACCCCTTTTCAGGCTGTTTTATGGGCGGCTTTTTTTAATTTCGCAGCTTTTTTTATTTCAAAGTATATTTATAAAGAGTTTGGTATTGGTAACACAGTAGCCAAATGGGTGCATGCAGAATTTATCACTTTAGAAGTTATTCTGGCGGGTATTATTGCAGCCATTATCTGGAACCTGGTTACCTGGTGGTTTGGCATTCCATCAAGTTCATCACACACCTTAATGGGAGGTTTTGTTGGTGCGGCACTTGCACATGCCGGCGGTCTTAGTCAACACGGGAAAGATGTAATCAATTATGTGAAAGTGATACCTACATTTTTGTTTATTTTCTTAGCTCCTTTAATTGGTATGGTGATCGCTTTTTTTATTACTATTTTTATTGTGAATTTATGTAAACGATCGAACCCATATAAGGCAGAGAGTTGGTTTAAAAGGCTTCAATTGGTTTCTTCTGCTGCATTTAGTATTGGGCATGGTGGTAATGATGCACAAAAAGTGATGGGAATTATTGGGGCAGCTATGATTTATTATCAAGGAAAGCTTGGCAACCATATGGATTTTAACCAGTTTGCCAGTCAATATGCCTGGGTTCCATTTACAAGTTTTCTTTGTATTGCATTAGGTACCATGAGTGGTGGATGGAGAATTATTAAAACCATGGGTACTCGCATTACCAAAGTAACCCCATTAGAAGGTGTGGCTGCTGAAACAGCTGGAGCAATTACACTATTCATGGCCGAACATTTTAAAATTCCGGTTTCAACAACACATACGATAACCGGCTCTATTATTGGCGTTGGTGCTACAAAAAGACTGAGTGCCGTAAGATGGGGGGTTACCATCAATCTTCTATGGGCATGGATTGTTACCATCCCTATCTCAGCACTTTTAGCTGCCGGGGTATATTTTATCCTGAAACTGTTTATCTAAAGCAATTGTTTAGTAATTATAGTAAGACTGATAATACGCTTCTCTCTCCTTAGGTTTTGCAGACCTGGTATTGTAGCAAATTAATAGGATTTTCATGTATGTGCCTAACCAAAAACAACGCTAAAATCTTATTCCCTTTATCTTTCTGAATTTATCAGCTGTGTGCAATTTTATACAGTCAAGTAATTTATCTTGCAGGATATCTTACTATTATGGCAAAGATTCTGGTTACCGGAGGATGCGGTTTTATAGGCTCGCATACGATTGTTGATTTATTGGAAAATGGGTATTCGGTTATATCGATAGATGACAATTCTAGGTCTAATCCTTTTACTATGAATGGCATTGAAAAAATCACCGGAAAGAAAGTAAAAAATTACAAAGTTGACCTTAAAAATTATGATGAGACAAGGGCTGTATTTCAGGAAAATACAGACATAGCCGGAGTAATTCACTTTGCAGCATATAAGGCCGTAGGCGAATCAGTTGTTGAACCATTGATGTATTATGAGAATAATTTATTTGGGCTTATTAACTTGTTAAAATGTGTAGATGAATTTAAAGTTCCTGATGTTGTATTCTCCTCTTCCTGCACCGTTTACGGCAACCCGGACATGATTCCAGCTACAGAAGAAACGCCTATTAAAAAAGCAGAATCGCCCTATGGTGCCACCAAACAAATGGGGGAAGAAATCATTAATGACTTTTCTAAAAACGGAAATATTACGGCCATTTTACTTAGGTATTTTAACCCTGTGGGGGCACACCCTTCAGCCCTGATTGGTGAGCTACCTATTGGCAGACCACAAAATTTAGTGCCGGCAATTACACAGACAGCTATTGGAAAACTGCCTAAAATGATGGTGTATGGTAACGATTACCCAACAAGAGACGGAAGTTGTATTCGGGATTATATTCATGTTTGTGATATTGCACATGCCCATACTCTGGCAATTCAATATTTAATGGATAAAAAAAATAAAACCGCTTGCGATATATTTAATTTAGGCACAGGCGATGGCGTTACAGTACTGGAAGCTATCCATACTTTTGAAGAAGTAAATGGCGTAAAATTAAATTATGAAATAGGACCCAGACGTACTGGTGATGTGATAGCCATTTATGCAAATAATGATGCCGCTATTTCACAATTAAAATGGCAAATTAAATATGACTTGAAGGAAATGATGCGAACAGCCTGGGTCTGGGAATTAAAAATAAAAGAGGCAGAAGATAAAGTGAAGAATAATTAGAACGTACAGAGGGGGTTACATTCTCCTCTGAATTCCTCACCATTTATTTCACACTATTCTCATTTACTGGTTCACCATTTTGGCTGCATTTTCTGCCATAGATAAGGCTTCTACAAAGTCATCAATATCTCCATTAATCACCGCATCGAGGTTATAAGAAGTAAGGCCAATTCTATGATCAGTAACCCTACCTTGGGGCCAGTTATAGGTTCTTATTTTAGCACTTCTATCGCCCGTACTCACCAATGTTTTCCTTTGGCGTGATATTTCATCTTCTTGTTTACGAACCTGCTCTTCATATAATTTGGAACGAAGCATCGTCATGGCTTTTTCCCTATTACCTAATTGAGAGCGTTCT
>JAYTSC010000430.1:0-4349 GCA_043745885.1 Bacteroidota bacterium
CTTCAGCTTCGTAAAGAAAAAAGAAAGCATTTCGTCACTTGAATACTTAATATTCATGTTAGAAAATATCTGGCCACCTCCCCCAACATAAAAATTAACATTGAAAGCTGTATAACCTTCAATAACAGACCGTGTAACTAATCGGTCGTAAAACTCTTCTGTACTTATTTTCTTTCGTGTACAATATCCTTCTACAAATTCATCCAGCCGGGACGTGTTTCCATACGTATAATACACGGCTGCAATGTTTGAAGCATTTTCTGCATATGTAGCATAATCGTTCTGATAAAAGTTTTGCTGATACTGAAGCAAGGTATCTATGCATCGAAAAGCCTTTTCAGTATTACCAGCAGCTGCATATAAATAAGCCAGGTCCTGGTAAAGTCCGTTAAACCTTAGCCCGTAACTAAAGGAACCTCGCACCAACAAATTGTTACGTTGATAATTTTTTTCGAGCCAGGGAGTTCTTGCTTCATTTTCAAATGGAGAAAGAATTTTCAACAGTTGGTTAATCTCTACAGCTGAAAATATTTTATGATTGATCCCCTCTTCCAGGGCCAGCGATAAATCTTGTATATCGTCAAAATCCACAGGTTGTGTTTTAAAAACAATCATCGCCCAATTGGCAGAACGCTTTGCATTATTTTTTACAATAAAATTTAATTTTTCATCAGGATTTAAAAAATATGCAAGCCCGGCTGTTACAGAAAAATCACGGATCAATTTCAATACTTCTGAAATTTCTTTTTTATTACCCGGTATTTTAATATGTTCAAGCATACTGTCTCCAATTGTCAAACTTTGCAAAATTTCTTCTTTAGGTTCATCCCTTCCTTGCATCACCAATTGTGTGGCAATGCCGGTGGCAATTTTAATTTTTTGTTTAGGATCTTTTACAGCATCTATAACTTCGGGTATTGTTAAATTTCCCAGTATGAGTTGTTCAGTAATGACAGGAACAGGAAACTCCGGGCTGAGTTTAGGTTCATTGGCAAGCGCAAAGGTTTGCTCTTTCATTGATGTAAGTACATGGCCATTTTGCTTTTGAAAATAATCACGAACAGCAAAAGAACTGAGTACGATCATAGCAAATATGCCCAGGGCTGCAGCAATACGTTTCGGTCCGTAACGCATTATTGTACGGGTTACCACATGCTTTCTTGAACTTTTTGATATGAACTCCTGCGCATTACTAAGTACCAGCTTAGCATTTGATAATTTTTTATCCAGCGCTGTATCTTCCGGCAGATAGCGGGCAATCCAATAAGCATTCGGTTTGGTAGTGTTGAACCAGTTTTCAAAATACGTCAACGGCCCGATAGATAATAAAAATCCATTTGATTTATCACTTTCTACCCATCGGTTTAATTGTTGTTCAAAGTCCAATGAAATGCTGTAATTATCAAATTCATCTTTTGCCCATTGCTCCAAGAATTCCCAATTGCGGATCAAACTTTCGTGGGTGATATCCAGTACATCGTTTTCGTGAAGTATATGGCTTTCGGGATTTTCAGTTATAAATGGGTGTATAAATGTATTACCCGGCTCTCTGAAAATATTCAATACAGTTCCTACTTCATTAATTCCAAATTCTGACCTACCTATTATATCAGTTATTTCCTGAAGCGTCATGCGGTTACGAACAGCACGTCCCTGGTCAATTTTAGTCAAACAGATAAAGGCTGTTCTAATTATGGACTTGGTATCAACTTCTGATATAGTCTTACCGGTTTTCTGCGTAAAATATTCAGCTGCCTGTTCATAGAGTTTGTTGGTATGGGTATCCAACACATTTTGCAAGTCGGGTTCATGATAGCAAGCTTTGATATGCGGAAGCAAACCTACAAACCAATTATTAAACCTTTCAACCTGTTCATCCGGCAATTCCTGTGCAGGCATCCCTCCTACCATGGCATAATGGATCAGGTCCATTTCTTCATTGCCATTTCCAACTTGGTTATTGCCTTGAGTACCCGAAGGGGCGAGTAAGCGTGCATTATCCGCTGCATGCCATACCTGGTTAAGAGCATGTTGTAAAATGGGAAGCTGATCTACGCCTTCGGTTAAATCATGGATCAATCTTTCTGTCAATCGCCGGGTAATACGGTTGCCACTTAAAGTAGCCGGCTCTTCTACTACTTGTTGTAATTGGGTGCGGTTAAGCCGAGGAACAAAAAATTGCGAGAACCCTATATACTCGGGTAAGCCTCTAAAAGCTGCGCATTGCCCTATATAATCAGATCGCATAGTGAATACAATATATACAGGCAAATCCTCATCAAGCGCTATGCGGGCAGTTTCCAATAATAGGTTGAGAACCAGATTGGCATCACGGGAGGGTACTCCTTTGTGATAATTTTCCGGGTTGGTAAAAAACTCTTCAAACTGATCAACAAGTATGATGAGATTGGCGGCTTCTCTTTTCATAGCCGCTTTTCCGGCATCATCAGCCTGCTGCCACGCCACTGAATGCGTATCAATATATTTTTTTGAATTTTTGTATAAATCAATAATAGCAGAAAAACCATGGTTTAATTCGGACTGAACAGTGTAAGGATTAGCAATATCCAATTGTAGGGCAATGGCTTTGCATAAATTAAGAAAAGGTGTTCTTTCGGGTCTGAAATCAGCTACACACCACTGTGTATATTTTGATTTTAAAAAACCAGCCCTTGCATTGGGAATGATACCTGCATAAATTAAAGAAGACTTTCCATCGCCGGATGCGCCGGTGAGCATTAAGAATTTATTTCGCTGTAGTTGCTCTGTAGCCTGGTCAATATCCTCCTCCCTACCTTTAAAATAAAGGGATTCCTCTTCTGTAAAGGATCTTAAACCCGTATAAGGACAAATTCGTTCTGCTTCGTACATGGTGACAACTTACACTTGATTACAAAATAGGTTTGGGATATTAAATTAATTTGCTGTACTCTTTTTTTACTTCCGCCGGAATGGTTTCTTTAGGAATTATGGAAGAAGTAACGCGGGGGGCCTTAAAATTGCGGGCCAAGTTACTTTGGGGGTTGTCTTCTCCAACAAGGAACATGGGAGTTGGAGAAGAAGCGCCACCCACCTGCTTCCATATCTGTTTAATAAATGGCAGTGCCCAATCGGCTGCATATTTAAAATAAACAACGGCTAATTTACTTTTTGGAATTTGTTGCATAGACATTTCCCTGTAAGCATCTTCTCCGTCAGGCAGAATATTCATGGTTTCTACAGGAAACTCCAGGCTCAGTTTTTCAATAATAATATTGGCGTCCAGCTCATCTTGTTGGTTGAAAATAAAAAAGATATCAGTGTCTTTGGAATCATAAACCGTAGCATCCTGTTTCATCATTACTACCCGCATATCATCTACCAGTTGCATAGGGCCCTGGCTGTTGGAAAACATCATGTTTCGGGTAATATTGTTGCGGATATGTTTTATAAAATTCTGCTGTGCAGGTTTCATGGAAACGCTATTCTCCGGTAATTGCCATACAAAAACATTAAAATCAGCAGCCGCATCAATTTTCTTTTTAGTTTCCAGAAATTGGTATTGTGGAAACGAAACCTCCTCATCCGATTCGAAACGCCTGCCAAATTCACCGCTCAGCATATGCAGGGAGCAGACACATTTTTGTATCTCTTCTACCGTTTTTTCTTTAAAGGTTTCGTCATCGGCTGGGCAGTCAACAGAAGGCAGCACATTAAATCCAGCTTTCTGAAGAATAATAGCCATTTCTTCACGACTTTCTTTTAGATCATTTGATGTCCAAGCCAGATAAATATTAGGTCGCTGGCGGTTTATCACCTGCACTTTTATTGCTGATGATAAAGAAGTGGAAATAACATTTGGGACAATCTGCCGGGCCGTTGGCTGATAAGAAGGTGCCTCAAACGGATTACTTTGTTTACTTTGTTTTATTCCAGAAATGATTTCCTTAATTACGTTAGCCAGTTTATTAATCTGGTTGCGATACTTTGGTCTTTGCGGGTTGTCATTTTTTTCATCATCGGTGGGATGTAATGGACGGTTGATTCCCTGTTCTCGGTAAATAAAATCAATGGATCGTAAACCACCCGAAAGTGAAGATTCCAGTAATTTAACATCATCCGTATCAATATCATGGATCTTAACAGGGATCACCCGTGATGTGGTATTACCATTGGGTAATTTTATATTAGTACCAAAGCTGTCCTTTTTTATTTCTTCCTGAAAAACCCTGAACTCATTTTTCCAAATCGGGGAATTCACATCGCAATAGGTGAGGGAGATGATAGGAATTAAAATCAATGAATTAATTTTCGGGGTAGTAGATCCGTCTTCATTTTCAAAGCCCATCCGTTTGTCTTCAGGGTTTTTG
>JAYTSC010000431.1:0-1863 GCA_043745885.1 Bacteroidota bacterium
GTGTATATCTGTTACGACCGACACTTTCCGGATGGAGCAAGGTGTTTAGGACTGAATGGCGCAGAAATCGTTTATAACCCCTCCGCTACTGTAGCCGGATTAAGTCAATACTTGTGGAAATTAGAACAACCTGCACATGCCGCCGCTAATGGTTATTTTATGGGATGTATTAATCGTGTGGGTGAAGAAAAACCTTGGAACCTGGGGAAATTTTATGGGAGTTCCTATTTTGTTGACCCCCGAGGTCAAATATTTGCTCAAGCAAGTGAAGATAATGACGAACTATTAATTGCTGATTTTGATTTGGACATGATTGAGGAAGTAAGAAATGTTTGGCAGTTTTTTAGAGACCGAAGACCAGAAACTTATGGGAAAATTACAGAATTGTAAAGATATTTTGAATGTTGAATTTTAAATGTTGCAGATCTCTTTTTAAAAATTAAAAAATAAAGTAAGAAATGTCAATATTCAATAATCGTTTAACAAGTGAAAATTACGATCAGAACTTCAAGGAAATTCATCCTCCTTTTGAATTCTATGATGCAGCTTTGGTTGAGGCTAATCGTTGCTTGTTTTGTTATGATGCCCCCTGTACAAAAAGCTGTCCAACAGGAATAGATGTACCAAAATTTATCAAACAGATCACTACAGAAAACATAAAAGGTTCTGCAAGAACTATTTTATCAGCAAATATTATGGGTGCCGGATGCAGTAAAGTTTGTCCCGTAGAAAAATTATGTGAAGGTGCCTGTGTTTACAACCTTATGGATGAAGCAGCCATTCCTATTGCCAAACTGCAACGTTACGCTACTGAAAAAGCATTAGAAAATAAATGGAAATTATTTGAAAGAAAAGAATCTAATGGAAAAAAAGTGGCCATTATTGGTGCAGGCCCTGCTGGGTTGAGCTGCGCGCATGCTTTATCAAAAGAGGGTGTTGATGTGACCATTTTTGAAAAAGAAAAAAAAGCAGGAGGCTTATTAACGTATGGGATTGCTGCATATAAGGTAACTCCACAATTTTGCGAAGAAGAAGTAAATTATATCTTATCCCTTGGTGGTATTGAAATTAAGTACAACCGTGAATTCGGAAAAGACATCACATTAAAACAACTACAAAACGATTATGATGCAGTCTTTCTTGGATTTGGTGTAGGTATTGCTAGACAATTGGAAATTAAAGGCGAAAATCTGGAGGGAGTTATAGATGCTATTGGTTTTATTTATGACATTAGAACCAAAGGTTATTCATCTATCCCTGTTGGAGATAAGGTTGCTGTGATTGGAATGGGTATGACGGCCATAGATGCTGCCACGCAAGCCAAACGCTTAGGAGCAAAAGAAGTAACTATCATTTATAGAAGAACCCAAGAAGAAATGCCCTGTACAAAAGAAGAATTAAATATTGCAAAATTAGATGGCTGTGAAATTATTTGGCTGGCATCTCCTAAAAAAGTAATAGGTGTAAATGGCAAAGTATCCCAATTAGAATGTTGCATAATGAAGCTCGGCGAACCCGATACCAGTGGACGGCGCTCTCCTGTTCAAACTAATGAAACAATTGTACTAGAGGTTGATATGATAATAAAAGCAGCAGGGCAAACTCCATTTGAAACTTTGGTTGACAATTCTCAAATAAATAATTCAAAAGGCAGACTCACAATCGATTCTTCATTTGCAACTAATATAGAGGGTGTTTTTGCAGGAGGCGATTGTGTAAACGGCGGTAAAGAAGTAGTTGATGCTGTTCAAGCAGGGAAAGATGGGGCAAATGCAATACTAAATTATTGTAAATGTTGAATGTTAAATTTTAAATGAAAACAGAGAATAAAATATTAATTAATAATAAATAATTCGTTTTATC
>JAYTSC010000432.1:0-2082 GCA_043745885.1 Bacteroidota bacterium
CACAGATTATGAGACGATTTTGTACAATATTGATAAAATTTTTCATTTGATTGTTTTTTAAAAAGTCATTTAATTATTCTGTGCGCCTAATCGTATCCAATCATATACTTTTTGCCTATCTGTTGCAGAAGAGATGTATTCTTTCATATCAGAGTTTATTTTGGTATATAAAATACTTGATTTAGGAATCAGTGTATTTACAAACCCTCCTGCTATAATTTGCGTATAAGAAATATCAGTGGCCATATAGGGTTTATGCGCTCCTGAAACATGGCAACCAACTTTAGCACAACTAGAATTAAATAAAGGGGCCAAGTCTGTTTTATAGCTTACAGCTTGTGGGGGTCCATCCGGATCTTGTGCGGCTGTTGGTATAATAACATCTCGGTAACAACCTGTTAAACCCAACGCCAGAAAGCATATCAACCCGGTATAATAAATTAAACGTTTCATGATTTTTTATTTAGGGGTGATTACTTGTTATTAAAATTCATGTTGCACTCAATCTCAACTTTATCTGAGATACTGGTACTTACAATACCAAAGTCTCTACAATTGAACTGAAAACTCAATTGCAGTCCAAATACATCATATGGTGTTGCTGTTCCCGCACCGATGGTTGCTTTTGCTATGTATTTTAATCTTCCCATTATGGTTTTTGTAAGTGGAGCTGAAAGTTTACCCTGCCAGATAAGTTGAAGGGTAACAATGTAATCAGTACTTAAAGGATCCAATTCTATTTTTGTAGTTTTAATTTTGGCTAGATTTGTTACTGTAAGGTTTTGAGTGCCAACTACAATAGGTACTGTTCCCAGACCACTAATATTACATCCTGCATCTCTACCCGGTTCACCGGTATTAGACTGGTTCATTTGTACATAACCAGAAAAATAGGATTTAGTAGGGTCGGCTTCATTAAATGCCCATGAAGAATCTTTCAATGGCTGACCAGTAACCGGATAATTCAGCATTTCTGCATCTATTACATTATGCATACCAAACATATTAAAACGTCCGGTAAGTAATCCTGCAGCACCAATATAATTACCTTGCCATAACACACTTGAGTGAGCTTTATCCATTTTCCATTCATCTTTATTACCAGCGGTCATATTTCCGGGTAAGTGAATATTAGTGCCACGCTTAATCACAACCGTATTTGATGCAGGAGGAGGTGGAACTACACTCTCATGGGTACAACTGGCAATATATCCATAGCCACTAAGCAGCACCAATAATACCAGAAGGGTTTTGTTACTAAACAGTTTCATAAAAAAGATTTTAAGTGAGAAGTCAATAAATATCCTACACAAAGGAACTTCACATATTGATTATTATATATGACTTATCTCAACTGTAAACATGATTTTAATCATATATTGGTTCTTCAAACCACAAAAACATGCTTGTTGGATGATATTTTAAGTAGAAAATTAGGAAGTTAATTAGGTAGGCAAATTCTCCTAAGGCCTATTTGCTTTTTTGAGTTTATTAGTAACCCAACTAATGAGACCAATTACCAATAAGGCACCCAAATTCAATGCAAGACTAATACTATATACTCTCATGTCATTTGAAATGGTTTTTTCAATGGTATTATTGGCGTCAGGAATAAAAAAATCTTTAATAACCAGGGAGAAGAAAAGCAAACTATGCAATAAACTATATATCGGTTTTTTAACAAATAGGGGAATCCAAAAAACCAAGGAAAGAAATCCCCATATTTTTATGAAGGAAGAAAATTGAGCTATTATATTTTCTATTGAAAAATTTCCATTCATATTATCAATTACTAAGCCAATGAAAAGGCTACCAATTAATGCATAAGTATAGGGTAAGAGGCTAACCCAATTAAGCTTACCAATGGTTTGTTCAGGTTTTTGAAAGCTTGCCAATAAATGTACCAATGCATAAATGAGGGGATAGCCGGCAAAGAATGAAATTAACTCGAGTCTTTCGATATAATAAAAAAAGCTGTTTCCCATTCTGCATTTTCCGGTTAGAGTGTGAAGATAATATCTTCCTGACTACCGAAACACTTAAAATTGCCACAGAAAGCACAGATTTTTCTGTGCTTTCTGT
>JAYTSC010000433.1:0-5066 GCA_043745885.1 Bacteroidota bacterium
AAACCACAAACCACAAACTACAAACCACAATCCTATTTAAACAACCTCCAAAAATCCAACCCCAAAGCATATGCCATCAATCCCAACAGTAGTATCATACCTGCCATTTGGGCGTATTCCATGAATTTATCTCCGGGTTTGCGGCCGGTAATCATTTCATACAATGTAAATAGGGCATGGCCTCCATCCAAAGCAGGAATGGGTAAAATATTCATAAAAGCTAGAATGATTGAGAAAATGCCCGTAAGTGTCCAGAACCTTTCCCAATCCCAAACACCCGGGAAAGTATTTCCGATACTTATTACACTACCTAGTGAATCACTGGCTGCTACTTTTCCAGTGAATAATTGTTTGAGGCCAGTTACATATCTATTCAAAGTTTGCCAGCAACGGTTAAAGCCAATAGGTATTGATTGAATCAAGTTGTACTCTTTGGTTACAGTTCCTAATAATTCAGATGGTTGAACAAAAATGAAACTAACCGCTTTACTATTAATCAGAAATCGTACATCTACCGTATCCATTCCACGAATCACTTTTAAATCTACGATTGAATCCATATAAGTTTTCTTAAGTTTTGCAAACTCATTATGGTATTCAAAATACTGGTTGTTAAGTGCTATCAAACGATCTCCTTTTTGTAATCGGCCTTTATAAAAAGTGGCTGCTTTTGTAACGGAATCCACTACGGCTGGGCATCTTGGAAAAACCAAGCCACTGAATTTTTTATTTTGAATAATTTTTTTAATAAACCCATCCGGTATAACCAGGTCAATTTTTTGACCTCCACGGGTAACTTGTAATTTTTTCGCCTCACTTAATACAATTTCAGATTCCAGGGTGCCGAAATTTTCAATGGCTCTACCATCAATGGCAACTATATTATCTCCATCCTCTATACCCATACTCTTCGCCAATGAATCTGCATACACGCCATATTTCAGGTTTTTTACCGGCAAGTTATCTTCACCCCATACCCATGTAATTCCAATAAAAATAACAATAGCTAATAAAATGTTTACAATCACACCTCCAACCATAATAATCAATCTTTGCCAGGCAGGTTTTGCTCTAAACTCGTAATCTTGCGGGGGAAGTTTCATCTGCTCCTTGTCCATACTCTCATCAATCATTCCTGAAATCTTCACAAACCCGCCAAAGGGTACCCAACCAATACCATATTCTGTGTCTCCTATTTTTTTCTTCCACAAACTGAACCATGGATTAAAAAAGAGGTAGAACTTTTCTACGCGGCATTTAAACCATCTTGCCGGAATAAAATGCCCCAACTCATGAAGCACTACTAAAATGGAAAAAGACAACACAAATTGCGCAGCTTTTACACCAACACTTACCCAATCAATTGCTAATAATGTCATATACCTGATAACCCGTAAGGGATTTATTTAAAAATTGTTAGTGTCAAAATAGTTTACATGTGAATTAAAGAGGCCGCGAAGTTACGGGCCTCTCCATCGGTTTCAAAATACTCTTCTAAAGTAGGTTTTTCAACATAAGAGATTTTGGCCATGGTTTGTTCTACTACTTCCGTCATATCCAGGAATCCAATTCTATTTTTTAGAAATGCGTACACGGCAATTTCGTTGGCTGCGTTCATTACACAGGGCATATTTCCCCCCTTGCGAAGTGCTTCCATAGCCAGTGCCAGGTTCCGAAAAGTTTTGGTATCCGGCTCTTCGAAACTGAGTGTTCCCGGTTTTTTAAAATCATACCTGGGAAATACATTCGGAATACGCTGAGGAAATGCCATGGCATATTGAATGGGCAATTTCATATCGGGTAGCCCCATTTGTGCCTTGATGCTACCATCCTCAAAAGATACCATACTATGAATAATACTTTGCGGATGAACAATCACCTGTATTTGATCAGGCGTTAAATTAAATAGCCATTTAGCCTCAATCATTTCAAGCCCCTTATTCATCAGTGTTGCTGAATCGATGGTAACTTTGGCACCCATTGTCCAATTGGGATGTTGTAATGCATGGTCTTTTTTTACATTGACCAAAAAATTGGGTTTCTTTCCTAAAAAAGGGCCGCCACTGGCAGTAAGAATAATTTTTTCTATTTTATTTCTTCCTTCACCTACCAAGCATTGAAAAATGGCAGAATGCTCACTATCAACAGGAATAATGGGTATACGCTTTTCCATTGCCTTACGCATAATAATGTCTCCGGCAACTACCAGCGTTTCTTTATTGGCCAATGCAATAGGCTTACCAAGTTCTATAGCACATAGAGTTGGCTTCAAACCTGCATAGCCTACAATTGCTGCCAACATCATATCATAACAGTCCATGGACGCAGCTTCTTCCAAGGCTTTAACACCTGAAAAAACTTTAATGGTTGTATGCGCCAGAGCCTCTTTTACAACTAGATATTTTTTTTCATCCCCAATAACCACCAGATTAGGATTAAACTGAATAGCCTGTCTAATTAATAATGTATCATTAGTATGTGCGGTTAATATTTCGGCACTGAATAATTCAGGATTGGCTGCAATCACATCCAGCGCTTGTGTTCCAATAGAACCTGTTGACCCAAATATGGCTATTCGTTTTTGACTCATTTAATTATTTTATCAAATCCTGTAAAGGAATACAAATTACGTCAATAGTGGTATAAGTAATTTTGATTTTTGCCATTGTACTTTTTTTAAATAGGATGTATTAACGCTATTTTAAAAAAGCCTCCAATTCATCTGCTACTCCCCGATCGTTACTTAATCTAGGTACTTTATTTTGCCCGCCGAGCTTACCTACAGATTTCATATACTCTATAAATCCATGCTTTCTTACTTTTCTTATCTGAAGTTTTTGAAGGATATTTCCCTCAATCAAATCATCATAATAGACATTTTTCTTTCGTAGGTTTTCATCTAATTTTTGCGTAAATAATTGTAAATCAGCGGGTTCATTTTCGAATTCTATAAACCACTCATGAAAACTTTTCCCTTTACCCTGTTCAATCATTGGGGCTACGGTAAATTCGGTGATTTTTACATTTTCTTCCAAGGCGGCTTTTAATAATGCTTCTTCTACTTCCTCTCCAATAACATGTTCTCCGAAAGCTGAAATAAAATGTTTCGTTCTGCCCGTAACAACAATTCTATAAGGGTTTGTACAAACAAACTTTACTGTATCACCCAAATTATAGCCCCATAAGCCGGCATTGCTATTAATAATCATTGCATAGTTCACACCAATTTTTACCTCGTTTAAGCCTAATCGGGTAGGTTTATCAGCATACATTTCACCTACAGGTACAAATTCATAAAATATACCACTATTGGTATTTAATAAAAGGCCTTCAGCTTCCTGTGAATCTTGAAATGCAAAGAATCCTTCACTGGCCGGGAACAACTCAATGCAGTCTATTTTCCTACCAATACTCTCAAACATTTTAGCTTTATAAGGTTCAAAATTCACTCCTCCCTGAACCATAACACTGAAATTGGGGAATAAATCCGCCACTTTTTTACCTGATTTCTCAATTAATCTATCAAAATACATCTGCATCCAAGGTGGGATACCACTAATCAATGTCATATCCTTGTTAATGGTTTCCAAAACAATATTATCCAGTTTTGTTTCCCAATCTTCTATACAATTTGTCTCGTAACTGGGTAATTGATTAGAACGGAGATATCCGGGTATGTGATGATTAACGATACCACTTAGCCTTCCTGTTGGAATATTTGCTACCCTTTCTAATTCGGGTGAACCACTTAAAAATATCATTTTGCCGTTAGCAAAAGCTGTGTTTCCCGTTTCAGCCATATAGCAGAGAAGTGCATTTCGGGCTGTATTTATATGATTGGGGATAGAATCTTTGGTAATGGGGATGTACTTTATTCCACTGGTGGTGCCACTGGTTTTAGCAAAATAGATAGGCTTCCCCTTCCACAAAACGTTTTGTTTACCTTCTTTTATTTGATCGATATAGGATTTCAGTTGTTCATAATCCCTAATGGGTACCGCTTGGGTAAACATGTTATGGTCTGAAACTGCTTCTAGCCGATGGTCTTTACCAAAAATGGTCGATTTCCCTGTCTTTAGTAATGTTTTAAGTATGGCCTCCTGGTCTTCAAGGGCGGTTTGCATACTTTTTTTAGTCTTACTATATATATAGTTGGCAAAAGGTTTTGCCAAAATGGATTTTACGCTCATGGTTTTCTACAATCGGTAAAGGTGGGCAAAAATAGAGAGAACTAGCTGCATTTGGGGCGGATGTTTGTTGTCAATATCATAAATATAAATAGACCATACGTCCGGAGTCGATCAATTAAAATCTAGTTTTCCACGCTTGGGGACATAAAAAGTCGAAAAATTTTGCATTTTTAAACTGTAAAACCTTACCTTTGCCGTCCTAATTTTCGTAGCTATGTTAGCAGTTGTAAAAATCGCAGGTCAGCAGTTTAAAGTACAGGAAGGTCAAAGCCTGTATGTTCCTCACCTGTCAGGTCAAACCGGAGACAAAGTAGAATTTAGCGAAGTATTGTTGGTAGACAACAGTGGCGCATTTTCTGTAGGCAGTGCTGTAAAAGCAACTGTTAAAGCTGAGATAATCAGTGACCTTGTTCAAGGTGACAAAGTGATTGCTTTTAAAATGAAAAGAAGAAAGGGCGTCCGCAAGAAGCATGGTCACAGAACCCATTACACAAGAATTAAAATTGAAAGCATCGCTTAGTAAGCGCTGGCAATTAACAAATAGATTCGCAAGAACTTATCTTCTAATTTATTTTTTAGTTTTTAAAACAAGAAACTATGGCACACAAAAAAGGTGAAGGTTCCGTAAAGAACGGCCGCGATTCACAAAGTAAACGTTTAGGTGTTAAGATATATGGTGGACAACCCGCTTTTGCAGGTAATATCATCGTTCGTCAGAGAGGAACCGTTTACCATCCAGGTAAAAATGTTGGTGTTGGAACTGACTTTACTTTGTTCGCTTTAACCGATGGTTTGGTGGAATATAAGAAGGGTAAAAACGATAAAACAACCATTTCGGTAAAGCCGGTTGAACTGACGGCTTAAAAAAAATTTTTT
>JAYTSC010000434.1:0-8318 GCA_043745885.1 Bacteroidota bacterium
TGGGAAGAAGCTTATGAAATTTTAAGTGCTACCAATAATTTTCCTGAGTTCACCGGTCGTATTTGCCCGGCACCCTGCGAAAGTTCTTGTGTGTTGGGAATTAATCAACCACCGGTAACCATTGAAGAAATAGAAAAACACATTATTGAAATTGCTTTCGATAAAGGATTTGTGAAACCACGCAAACCAAACCTAAGAACCGGAAGAAAAGTTGCAATTGTAGGCTCCGGTCCTGCTGGAATGGCAGCAGCTGCTCAATTAAATTATGCAGGACATTCAGTAACTGTTTTTGAAAGAGACGATGCACCCGGTGGTTTACTCAGGTACGGTATCCCGGATTTTAAGCTCGAAAAATGGATAGTTGATCGTAGGGTTAGTTTAATGGAACAGGAAGGGATAGTTTTTAAATGCAATACCAATGTAGGTGGAAATACAAGTATCAATGATTTGTTACGAGAATTCCAAGTGGTGGTTTTAGCCGGTGGATCTACTATCCCAAGAAACCTTGAGATCCCCGGTAGAGAATTGGAAGGAGTATATTATGCAATGGATTTCTTAAAACAACAGAATAAAAGAGTAAGTAATAAACTTGTTGAAGGGAAAGATATCTTTGCAACTGCTAAAAATGTAGTAGTTATTGGTGGTGGTGATACAGGAAGTGATTGTGTTGGCACTTCAAATCGGCACGGCGCACTTTCCGTTACACAGTTTGAACTAATGCCAAAGCCGTCTGAAAACAGAACAAATCTTATGCCTTGGCCTACATATCCTATGACTTTAAAAACCACTTCCTCACATGAAGAAGGTGCAAACAGAAATTGGGCCATTTCTACAAAAGCATTTGTGGGTGATGAAAATGGACACTTAAAGGCATTAAAAATAGTAGATCTTATATGGAAAACGCCAGATACCGGGGGGCCTTCTAAATTTGAAGAAATTGCAGGCAGTGAAAGAGAAATACCTTGTGATCTGGCTTTATTGGCCATGGGTTTTATTCATCCACAATATGAAGGCCTCTTAAAGCAATTGGATATTGATTTAGATGAAAGAGGAAATGTAAAAGCCACAGAACAATCATTCCAAACCAATATCCAAAAAATATTTACTGCCGGAGATATGCGAAGAGGGCAGTCATTAGTTGTTTGGGCAATAAGCGAAGGCCGTGAATCTGCTCGAAAAGTTGATGAATACTTAACCGGCAGCTCTGTTTTAGAAAGTAAGGATAAGAGCTATTTAATAAGCATATAACATTTGTTTAATGTTAGTCGATGCCTCACTTTTCATGTGGGGCATTTTTATTTTTTTGTATTATTGCATATTTTTTAATAAAATATGGCGTTGTTGCATGAATAAATACAGCATTATCAATGGTTTCAGCAGATTAAAAGTAAAAATAAGTTCAAAAATGGACCTTTTTGTATTTTTATTCCTCTGAACCCTTTATAAACATTGAAAAATATTCATGCAACAACACCATAAAATACTAATAAATAGACGTATTATTCACATATAAATATAATATATGTTTATTATTTTATTTAATTTCTAATTTATTTACCATATTTTTGATTTGTAGATATATATTATATAATTTTAAATGTATCAAATATGTCAAAATCAAGAGTTAAACAGTTAGCCCCATTTATTGTACTGATTGCAGTAGCCGTTGGTGCTTTATTCGTTCCATCATTACCCAATTTTAATGATGGGGGAAAGTACAATGCTGCAGATATAGCCTGGATTCTAGTTGCCACTGCACTGGTATTTTTAATGACGCCGGGACTTGCCTTTTTTTATGGCGGAATGGTACACCGCAAGAATGTAATCTCCACCATGATTAAAAGTGTGGTTGCAGCAGGTGTTGTAAGCATTTTATGGGTTTTTGTCGGTTACAGCCTTTGTTTTGGTGATACGATAGGTGGGTTTATCGGTAATCCCTCAACGCATCTATTTTTTAAAGGAATTAACTCAGGCGCTCCATGGAGTCTTGCCCCTACGATTCCTTTGGCATTATTTGCTTTGTTTCAATTGATGTTTGCAATTATTACACCGGGCTTGGTTGTTGGGGCAGTAGCCGAAAGGATTCGGTTTACGGCGTATATCGTATTTATAGCCCTTTTTAGTCTTTTGGTGTACGCGCCAATTGCACACTGGACTTGGCATCCCGAGGGATTCTTATTTAAAATGGGCGCTTTAGATTTTGCGGGTGGTACTGTTGTACATATTTCAGCCGGTTGTGCTGCCTTAGCAGGAGCCTTGGTATTAAAACGTCGTAAATCACATATAGAAAATAGAGAAATCCCTCCAGCCAATATACCCTATGTGTTAATTGGGACAGGGTTACTTTGGTTTGGTTGGTTTGGCTTTAATGCAGGATCAGCTTTAGGTGCCAATTCTTTAGCTGTTTCAGCATTTGCAACCACTAACACGGCAGCAGCAGCGGCTGGTTTAGCTTGGATGTTCTTTGATGTTCTCCGCGGAAAAAAACCTTCAGTATTGGGATTTTGTATTGGGGCCGTAGTTGGCTTAGTGGCAGTAACTCCTGCAGCAGGTTTTGTGGCAGTTCCACAAACCATCTTCATTGGTGTAGTGGCTGCTATCATTTCAAACCTCGCAGTATATTACAAAAGTAAATCTACTTTAGATGATACATTGGATGTTTTCCCTTGTCATGGAATAGGTGGAATTGTTGGGATGTTGATGACAGGAATCTTTGCAACTAAAACTGTAAATAGCGCCGGAGCAGATGGATTGTTTTATGGTAATGCGGCATTTTTTATCATTCAGGCTAAGGCAGTTTTCATTGTTGTTGCATACAGTTTTATTGTTTCTTTTGGCATATTCAAATTCATTGATATGGTACTTCCTTTAAGGGTTAGTTCAGAAGAAGAAGAACAAGGACTGGATGCCTCCCAACATGATGAGAAATATGGTCGTACGCCACAAATGGCTTAAGAAATAAAATTGTTATCTGCATTTAATAAGTCTAAAAAAGATGACCATTTTACTGTCAACCCCTGTCTGGGCTGTAAGTAAAATTTTTAGACATTTCATAAAAAAGGTACAGCCATTTATTAAACTTCTTAACAAGTTTGTAGCTGTACCAATTTGTAAATCATAAAACCAATTACAATGTTAAAGAAAATTTTATCAGTTACAATGGGATTTTTGGGAATCCTTTCTACAGTATGTGCCCAATCCGGCTCAACAAAAAAACCTACAACCACTTTTACCGGCTCACTGGATGCTTATTATCGATTCAATTTCGATAATCCCCCTTCGCCTAAAACGAACAATCTTACCAGTTTTACGAATTCACAAAACTCTTTCGAATTAGGTATGGCCTCTATAAGAGTGGACCACACTATTGGAAAAGTAGCGGCAACCCTTGATTTGGGCTTTGGTAAAAGAGCCCAGGAGTTTTCATATAACGATATTGGAACAACTCTAACGGCAGTAAAACAGGCATACCTTAGCTACGCTCCTTTTGATAAATTAAAATTCACTTTTGGTAAATGGTCTACACATATGGGTTATGAACTGCTGGATGCCTATGCCAATAGAAACTATAGTATGTCATACGGCTTTTCCTACGGCCCCTTTTTTCATACCGGTATAAAGGCTGATATAATTTTGGGAGGAAAATCTGCTTTTATGATTGGCGTTGCTAACCCAACAGATTATGTAAGTGCACCCAATAGTGTAAAAGTGCTGCTTGCACAATTTAGTACCGGAACAAAAAATGATAAATTAAAAGCTTTTTTGAATTTCCATGGAGGTACAGGCTTAACGCAGTATAACTTGGTAGTTACAGGAACCCTTAGTGATAAATTCAATATTGCCTATGATGGAAGTGTACAATCTTCTACAGACGAAAAAATTAGCAAAAACTCTAGTTGGACGAGTAATGCACTTTACCTAAACTTCGACCCTACTAAAATGTTCGGCTTAACTTTAAGGGGTGATTATTTTAGTGATAGGGAATACGCTCCCGTTATTGAAAAAGGTGCAAACATTTTTGCCACTACGCTTACAGCCAATATAAAAATTGATAACCTGACAATCCTTCCTGAACTAAGGTTTGATAATAGTAACCAAGGGCTTTTTTCAAAAGGAAGTGGAGCAGCCACAACCGGTACAGCCAGTTTTATTTTAGCTGCAGTGTATAAATTCTAATAGTACAGTATTGAATATTAGTAAGACTCTTTTACAAAGCCCGGAAACTTTACTGTTTTCGGGCTTCTTTTTTTGTTAATACGTAAAGGAATACCATTTAGACTTTACAAATATTCCAACTGTGTGAGAACACAAATCACGGCGATCTGGGAGTTGATGTGTCTTCACATCAACAACGGACCGTAAGAGTTATACATTTTAATGTCTAATTTGGTATAACTTTCTAGACAAAACAATAGCTTATATTTAAGTAGAAAGTCGCACTTATTTAAAAACAGTCGTTTATTTAAGTAAATGAATTTGATAGCTAATAATCGTTTACCTTAGTTTTTATAGACAACTAGCCTTCATGAGACTACTGCTAAAAATTTTACAATTGCTTTATTGCATCTATGCTTTTCTGACTTTTATCTTAATAATGTTTCTGGTTCTCCCATTTGTTTTACTATCCCTTATTTTGGGTGAAATTAAAGGTGGAAATACAATTTATCAATTATGTAAGTATTGGGCAACTCTTTGGTATTTGCTGATTGGTATTCGACACAAGGAAATTTATGAGTACCCGCATGACAAAAGCAAACAATATATTTTTGTAGCGAACCACATTTCCTATATGGATATTCCTCCGGTTGTTTTGATTGCACACCAACCGGTTAGAATTTTGGGCAAGTATGAAATGGTAAAAGTACCGGTGTTTGGATGGATTTATCGAGCAGCGGTTATTTTAGTAGATAGAAAGGATTCTGAAACCAGATCCAAAAGTGTGAGGGCACTAAAATCGGCATTGAAAAACCATATCTCCATATTCATATTCCCGGAAGGTACATTCAATGAAACGCCAAACCCTTTGAAATCTTTCTATGATGGAGCTTTTAGAATTGCTATTGAAACTGAAACCCCCATCAAACCGGTGTTATTGGTAGATACCCAGGATCGATTACATTACAAAAGTATTTTTGCTTTAACCCCCGGTATTTGCCGGGTAGTTTACCTTGAAGAAGTTTCTGTTAACGGACTTACTATGAAAGATATTCCTACATTAAGTAAACAAGTATATTCACATATGGAAGCAGGGTTAAAACGTTATCGCAAATATCCATCAGCATAATGCTTAATTTTGAACAAATCTTTTCAAATTGTTTGTTGAAGTCATTATACCATTAGCCTTACCCAAAAACTACACCTGGGCTGTTCCTGTTCATTTTCAGTCAGAAATACAACCTGGAATTAGGGTCGAAGTGGTTCTGGGCAAACATAAAAGGTATGCGGGAATTGTCAAAAAAATCATCTTCAATAAACCGGATGCATTTGAGCCAAAAGATATATTAAACGTTTTGGATTCAGAACCTTTAGTTTACCCCGAACAATTGAAACTTTGGGAGTGGATAGCAGGTTATTATATGTGCAGTGAAGGTGAAGTAATGCAGGCAGCCATCCCCTCCAATTTGAAATTATCAAGTGAAAGCATCTTAATCTGGAATGAAATAAATGGAACTGATTACACAAATTTATCAGACAGAGAATATATTGTAGCAGAAGCATTGGAAATAAAAAAAGAACTCAGGTTAAGTGAAGTACAACAACTGCTTGATGTAACCCATGTGTATCCGGTAATTAAAAAGCTTATCGAAAAAGGTGTCTGCCATGTTTGGGAAGAATTAGTAGATAAATACAAACAGAAAAATGAAACCTACATCACTTTACAGGCTACCTATCAAAACGAAGCCAAATTAGCTGATCTATTAAATAACTGGAGCAAAGCACCCAAACAAATGGAACTATTGCTCTCCTATCTTCATTTATTAAAAACAGAAGGTGAAGTAACCCAACCCCAGCTACTAAAAAAATCGAATGCTTCGGTTGCACAATTAAAGAGTTTAATAGACAAAGGAATTTTATTAACCGAAAAAAGAGTTAAAGACAGAATACTAACCCTTCCCAAAAACATTCAGATAGATTTTATTTTATCAGATGCCCAAAACAAAAGCTTACTGGGAATCAAAAGAAGTTTTTTAGAGAAGCCGGTTTGTTTATTGCATGGTGTTACCGCCAGTGGCAAAACAGAAATATATACAAAACTGATTGAGGAATCCATTTTGCAAGGCAAGCAGGTTTTATATATGTTACCTGAAATAGCACTTACGTCTCAAATCATTAGAAGGTTACAAAAACATTTTGGTGGATACATTGCGATATACCATTCAAAATTCAATTCAAATGAAAGAGTAGAAATTTGGAACAAAGTAAAGAATGGAGAAACCAAAGTAGTTCTCGGCGCTCGCTCTTCTCTTTTCCTGCCTTTTAAAAATCTTGGGTTAATCATTGCAGATGAAGAACATGATGCTTCTTATAAACAACAAGAACCTGCCCCACGCTACCATGCCAGGGATGCTGCTATTTATTATGCATCCCTTTCCAAGGCAAATGTTTTGTTAGGATCTGCTACTCCCTCTATTGAAAGCTTTTTTAATTGTGAACAAAACAAATACAGTTTAGTAAAACTTGAGGAAAGATTTGGTGAGGGTGAACTTCCTAAAATTGAAATAATTGATCTAAAGAAGATTCCAGTTAAAGAAAAAGGTAAAATGGCATTAACCCCAACATTAATCACAGCCATAGAAACTTCTTTACAACAAAAAAAACAAGTTATCCTTTTTCAAAACCGAAGAGGTTATTCCCCTTATTTTATTTGTAATACTTGCGGGTGGATACCCCATTGCAAACATTGCGATGTTACGCTAACTTATCATAAAGCAAGAAATCTGCTTTCCTGTCATTATTGCAGCAGTACTTACCCGGTAATCAATACCTGTGGCGCTTGTGGCAGTCATAACTTTACACAAAAGAATTTTGGCACCGAAAAAATAGAAGAAATGATAGCTGAAATTTTTCCAAATGCAAAAGTTGCCAGGATGGATTACGATAGTGTGAAGGGGAAAAACGACCATGATGCATTAATAAAACTCTTTGAACAACAACGGATAGATATTTTAGTGGGTACCCAAATGGTAGTGAAAGGTTTAGATTTCGAACACGTTAATTTAGTAGGAATTATTGATGCAGACGGAATACTCAACTTTACCGATTTCAGGGTAAACGAGCGAGCCTTTCAATTAATGGAACAGGTTAGTGGAAGAGCAGGAAGAAAAGATGGAAAAGGTAAAGTATTTATACAGGTTAGTCAAACACATAACCCTGTGTTACAATTTGTGGCATTGCATGATTACCCAGGTTTATTTACTTTTGAAATAGCTAACCGTAAACAATTTGACTACCCTCCTTTTTGCCGGTTAATTCAGGTAATATTCAAACACAAAGAAAAACACATTGCAGAGGAAGCTGCAAATTGTATGTTACTAGGATTGAAAGCAAACTTTGGAAATCAATGCAATGGACCCGCACAACCCGTTGTTGACAGGGTTCGAAACCAATATATTTGGGAAATATTAATCAAATTGCCCAAAGATGCAAAACGTATCAATCTTTGTAAATTGCAAATCAAGCAACAAACCATCATCATCCAATCCAATAAACGGTACAGATCTGTAACCATTTTGCCGGATGTAGATCCTGTATAAATAGCTAATATGCTTATCACGGAAAATAAATCACTCAAGCATTTTAATAGTTTTGGCGTTGAATCAATGGCCCGGTATTTTACTTTTTTTTCTACACTGGATGAGTTGGAAGAAATAAGAATGGATGCAACTTATATTACCAATCGTTCAAAATTAATTTTAGGAGGTGGCAGTAATATATTATTTACAAAAGACTTTGATGGACTGGTTCTTAAAAATGATGTAAAGGGTATAGAATTAATAAAAGAAGATGAGGAATATTATTATGTAAAAGTTTCCGCCGGTGAAAACTGGCATCAATTCACACAATATTGTATACATCACAATTTTGCCGGAGTTGAAAACCTTAGTCTCATTCCGGGAAATATTGGCGCATCCCCCATTCAAAATATTGGTGCTTACGGAGTAGAAATTAAAGATGTGTTTTATGCTTTAGAAGCCCTACACTTAGCTGAAAATAATATACATGTCTTCTCATTAAACGATTGCGAATTTGGCTATAGGGATAGCATTTTCAAATCTAAATACAAAGGACAATACTTGATTCTAAATGTGACTTTCAAA
>JAYTSC010000435.1:0-1973 GCA_043745885.1 Bacteroidota bacterium
CATCTTCTGTTGCACCTGTATCCATTAATAAGGCTATTTTATTTCCTAAGAATAAAAATAAGAATGGTGCCTCGTAATTAATGCATTTATTCTGCCGTAGCACCCAGGTATTATAATTAAGCTGAACAATTTGTATGGGTGAGTCAATATTATTCTTACAATCTTCCGTTCCATGTATCCATTTTATTTTATTAAGATTTGTAAAATTTTTGTGTAAAACGCTACACGATGTAAAACTTAGAAGAATAATAAGGGATACAAAATCTTTACTTCGCATAATCGTTAGGTCTTTAATAGGATTTGTACAAGCATTTAGCCGGTTAACCATTGGTATTATATAATGACCCCTGTTCGTAATCCAGGGAATATGTATTTTAAGATATAAAGAATTACGATCACTAATAGTAATTTTTTTCTTTTTTTCTTTTTTTGTATGTACCGATTGGAAATTGTACCACTTTAATCGCAGATTAACCAGTCACTTTGTGGTGAAACAAAGAGTCATACATTATGTTGGCAGTAGACACGAATCACCAGATCATATTATTATTTTGCTGGGAATGTTTACGTATTTGAAAAATAGCGAAGCAATTAACATCCATCGTTATATGGTAAAGGTACTGATTGATCAATATGAAACAATATAAAGCCTCTCCGATAACGGATCAGGACAAGCCCAAATCATCCATTTCCCGAGGAATCACTTTGTTATAAAAACAATTATTGCAGAAGATGGGCTTGTCTCTTCTGAATTCTCCACCACATTCACATCTTTCATCAGCAAAGCCGTAATAATTTAGTGCATTCAAACCAAAAGTTTTAAAACGTCCGCAGTTTTGACACTGAAATTGGAATATATTCCCTACGCTATTTGGCTCATCATTTGGATCATCTGTAAACCTAACTCTAAATCTACCTCGAAGCTCTGCAACTTGCCCACAGTTAGAACAGGTAATTTCTCGAGCGTTAATAGTAGGAAAATATATTTTCGATGTTGGCTTTTTCATTTATGGATATGAAATATCTGACCTTACTACCAAAGGATGGTTTGCATTGGCTGATTTGTAGCTTACTGTTATTTCTGCTACTCTCGCCGTTGCTGGTCGCCTAACCATGCAAAATAGAAAAACCATTTAAATAATTGACAGGCTTCTTTCTTGTAGCGAGAACGAGATTTGAACTCGTGACCTCAGGGTTATGTATCCTCGCCTTTGTTGGTTGCTGACCATGATCAAACAAAGAAAGCCCACCAAATACTTGATGGGCTTTCTTATAGCAAGAAAATTAGCTTTATTGAACCGGACTGGAGATGATTTTGTCGTGATTTGCAACTTTTTTGCAATAAACTTTCCAAATCGTATATTTGAATGGAATGGAATATAAACTAGATAGAACCGCTTTTAAAGCCCAAACAGTTGCAGAAGCTGCAAATCATTCTGTTTATTATAATAAATTAAGTTGGCAGGAACGGCTCAGAATCGCTGCTTATTTAAATAGCGTTGCTTTTAATTTTCCCATAAACGATCCGCCAAAAATGGATAAAACAAAGTTTAAAGCTACTTCAAGAAAATGATCATGGGCAATATTTTTCAAAACGATTTTAGGGATTTTCTTACGGCTTTAAACGATCAAAATGTCCGTTACTTATTGGTAGGAGGCTATTCTGTAATTCTTCATGGTTATTCCCGAACAACCGGTGATATGGATATCTGGGTTGAAAGATCTTCTGAAAATTACTTGCAGATAAAAAAAGCATTTCACCAATTTGGGATGCCTGTTTTTGATATGACAGAAGTAAATTTTCTTTATCATCCAAATTGGGATGTATTTACTTTTGGAACTCCACCCATTGCGATTGATGTAATGGTTCAACTCAAAGGACTTGATTTTGAAACTGCCTTTCAAAAAGCTGTCTATTTTGAGGATGATGAATTGAAGATCAGAACCATTCATAAAGAAGATTTAGTCACAGC
>JAYTSC010000436.1:0-1624 GCA_043745885.1 Bacteroidota bacterium
CGGATCTATTGGAACGGTAGATGTTACCTATCCATCAGCGCCCCTATTTTTATTATACAGTACAACCTTACTGAAAGGAATGTTGGAATTTATTTTTCAGTATTCCGAATCAGGACAATGGAAAAAACCCTTTGCAGCACATGATTTAGGAACCTATCCCTTAGCCAATGGACAAACCTATTCTGAAGATATGCCGGTTGAAGAATCTGGAAATATGATAATTCTTGCCAGTGCTATATCCATCAGAGATAAGAATACTGATTTTGCTAAAAAGCATTGGAATACCCTAACGCAATGGGTTGAATTTTTAAAAAAAGATGGTTTTGATCCCACCAATCAACTGTGTACCGATGATTTTGCAGGGCACTTAGCACGCAATGCCAACCTTTCTTTAAAAGCAATAATAGGTATTGCTGCTTACGCAAAAATGGCTGAAATGCTTGGTCAAAATCAAATCGCTGATGAGAATTTTAAAATTGCCAAAGACATGGCTGCCAAATGGCAGGAGATGGCTGATGTAGGCGATCATTATGCATTAACCTTTGACAAAGGAAATACCTGGAGCCAGAAATATAATTTGGTATGGGATCAACTATTGCAATTCAATTTGTTCCCCAAAGAAGTTGCCAGAAAAGAAATTAAATATTACCTGACCAAGCAAAGAGATTTTGGTTTGCCACTTGACTCAAGGAAAACCTACACAAAATCAGATTGGATTATGTGGACGGCAACTTTAGCAGAAAACCCATCCGATTTTCAAGCATTTATGAAGCCACTGGTAAAATTTGTAAATGAAACTAATCGAGTGCCTCTTTCTGATTGGCATGAAACAAACAACGGAAGACAGGTTGGGTTTCAAGCCCGTTCGGTGGTAGGAGGCTATTTCATAAAAATGTTAGAGGCAAAAATGAAATAATGCATTTATCAAGCGTAATTAAAATCAAATGAAATATTGCCAAAGCTTCTTCTGTCTTTTCTTATTTTTTATGCCATCACTTGTAAACAAAAACTTGCAAGCACAAGGTTTACCATTTTCTAAACATGTAGTATTTTCTCAAAAAAAAGACTTAAAACTTTGGTACAAACAACCTGCTTCCACATGGACAGAAGCATTACCCATTGGAAATGGAAGATTAGGTGCCATGGTTTATGGAGCCTATACCCATGAAAATATACAGTTGAATGAAGAAAGTGTTTGGGCAGGATCTAAAATCAATAATAATAATCCAGAAGCCAAAAATCACCTTTCTGAAATTCAACAAGCCATCTTCAAAGGTGAATTCAAAAAGGCCAATGAACTTTCTCAAAAATACATGGTGGGTACGCCGCCAAATGTTCGCTCTTATCAACCCCTTGGCAATCTATTTATACAGTATAACTGGAAAAATAAGCCCACGAGTTACCGCCGTTCATTAAATATCAATAATGGAATCAATACAACAGAATATTCGGTTGATGGGAATCATTTAGTTGAGGAAATATTTTCATCTGCTCCCAATGATGTTATCGTAGTAAGTATTTCTGCTAGCAATCCATTTAATGCATCCCTACTTCTGACAAGAAAATTCAATGAACTAAATGAATTACAAGGTAGACGAAAAAAACAAAAACCCGTAGTTTCTTT
>JAYTSC010000437.1:0-1856 GCA_043745885.1 Bacteroidota bacterium
GAAGCTCTCCCCCCTTCCATTAGTTTATTCGTATACTTTTCAATTAGGGCTTCATATGTTTTAGAAGGTCGGTTGGCTTTGCCAAATCTCGATTGTAAAATAAATTTGGGAATACCCAATGCCATGTTTACCGGAGAAACACTTCTTACCAGATGGTCTAATTGTTGCGCAGCAGACCATTTTCCTTTGGGTGCGTAACAGAATTCTGCATCTGACAATTTTCGTATTAGTTCAATAAACTTTTCATGGTTGTCTTGTAAAACCTTGACTATTTCTTCCTTATTCATATGAGTTTGAGAATTATGCGTATCAAAGGTTGAATAGTATTAACCCTTTTTTTAAAAAATAAGTCAGAACTTCAAACATTTATTGGCATTTATTACTTAAAGTTAAACGAATTAAAAATGCCTATCTCAAAATGGATAGGCATTCATACAATTCAGCTATAACTATTTATTCGGCTTCCGCTACTACTTCTGTTACTTCAGGTATCATTCTTTTCATCATTCCTTCAATACCTGCTTTTAAAGTTATCATAGAAGAAGGGCATCCACTACAACTTCCCTGTAACATAAGGTTAACAACTCCCTCGTTATAACTTTTAAACTGAATAGCGCCACCATCCATTTCAACAGCCGGTTTTACATAGTTTTCAAGCAGTTCCTTTACTCTTTTTACAATATCGTCATCATCCGCACTAACCGTATTGGTAGCTTCCTGTTTTATTTTAGCCACTTCCTCATCATTTACAACTACGCCACCATTTTCAAGATACCCTTTCAAAAACTCTTTTACTGCGGGGATCACATCCTGCCAATCTTCTGTTTCAATTGTTTTAGTAAGTGTAACAAAATTGCTGGCAATAAAAACACTTTTGATAAAAGGAAAACTAAATAGTTCTTTCGCCAGTGGTGAAGGTGCTGCTAATGTTTCATCCGCAAAATCAATACTTTTTCCAGGGTACAACAATTTATTGGCCACAAATTTCATGGTTTCCGGGTTGGGCGTCATTTCGGTGTAAATACTGATAACCGGATTGCCTGTCTTGATCATTTTGTACGCATTTAAAATCTTAGAGCACAAAATTAAAGAAAAGCGAAGCAGGGAGGGTTCAATTCACCTTTCCAGGAAGGGTTTATCTACATATTTTTCGGATATCGAAAATTCAAACGGTTAAAAATTATTCAATAATTCGCAATTTGGCATAATTCAGCATGATCTTTTTTTCTCCATTCAGCTTAAAATCGATGCTGGCAACCGGATTATGGGCCGATCCTTCTACTTTTACAACTGTACCAAAACCAAATTTTTGGTGTTCAACTTGTTGTCCAGATGTTAAGCCCGAAGTATCGCTTGCCAAAAAATTGACACTAGGCACATGTTCAACAACTTTGCTTGATGGTGGGGTAATGGGTAAATATTCGGGTTTCTTATTACCGGTTTCCTGTTTTTTGTTGGGGGGTACCCCGTATTTTTTTTCAGCTTGGGAATTATCTCCAAAACCAAAACCTCTCTGCATACGCTCAAAACCTGATCCCCAATCCGCACCTGAATTGTTTCTTGCCCCACCACCGGCATAGCTTTTATCTATGTATTGTTCAGGCATTTCTTCTATAAATCGACTGGGTTCATTTTGTACCAGTTGCCCAAAACGGTAACGGGTATTGGCATAGGTTAGCCACAAACGGTGTTTGGCTCTTGTAATGGCCACATAAAATAAACGACGTTCTTCTTCCAGTTCCTCCCTTGTATTGATGCTCATGGCATTGGGGAAAAGCATTTCTTCGATTCCTGCCACAAATACACAACCAAATTCTAGGCCTTTGGCAGCATGTATGGTCATTAGTTTTACTACA
>JAYTSC010000438.1:0-1695 GCA_043745885.1 Bacteroidota bacterium
TCATAATAAGGGTATTTACTTTCTTTTGGATAGGCACTCATCCAGTGTTTCACTAATTCAAGATCATTGTTTGTTAAAAGAAACTGTTTACGCTTATCAACGGCTTCTGGAAACAATACTGATTGCAATATATGGTGTTGATCTTGCAGGTAAACGCGGTTTTTAGCCGAAAAATTAAAAGGTTCATTGATTAGTTTGCCGTTGCTATAATAACCATTGCCCAATTTTACATCAAGCGATGGGTAAGTAGCACGGCTATATTGTGCTGGTTGTTGATAAATCAGTTTTCCGGTAGTATCATAAAAGCTAAGGGGGTTAGTATGTTTATTTTGTTCAATGGTTCGGCTAATATTCAATCGATGACGGATAATTGCATCGGGATAGCCTTTTAGTGAAAGCTTTTCCTGAATATATTCAGGTCCTAAAAACTCAAATAATCGATTATAGGCGTCATTATCACTTACCAGAAAAATCTGTTTAATGTAATGTTCAATGCTAGCTCTGCTATCCGCTGCCGAAGGATGGGTGTACACAACATCTTGCGCATCACTACTACTATCAGTAACCATAGTAGCATTTCGATCCAATCCTTTTATTTTCATTTCATTCAATCGCTCCAGGGCAAGGAAAGCAACCGGCATTTTAACGGTGCTTGCAGGATAGAAATAGTTATTATTATTTAAACCATAACTGAATTCTTTAAAACTGGGTCTATTTTGTTTATCTCTATCAATCTGGGTATAAAAAATTTGTACCTGGAAGCTATCAGGGAAATAAAGCAAATGTTGAAAATGTTCGGGATGCTTTTTTAACAACTTTTCAATGAATTCGGTATCAATAGTGGATTTTTTTGCCTGATTATTTTTTTGGGCATGAACACAGACACCCATCTGGCAAAGAATTAGCATACATCCTAGTATCAATCTCATTCTCAAATATAAAAAGCTTCTTTGGCTTTCTTGCTTTCTGTTTACATTTGAGAAAGAAATTCTTAGCTATGCCGCATGAACCCATTTCTGTTTTCGATATGTTTAAAATAGGGGTTGGGCCTTCCAGCTCGCATACATTGGGTCCATGGAGGGCCTCACTTAAATTTATTGAGAACATACAAGAAAAAGCCAGATTGGAAGATGTGGTTTCAGTAACCGTATTATTGTATGGTTCTCTGGCAAAAACCGGCAAAGGACATGGTACTGATATAGCCGTAATTCTGGGCTTATGTGGTGAAGATCCGGTTACCATTGATGTGAATTCCATCAGCTCAAAAATAAATACCATAACCCATAATCATCGATTGCCACTCAATGGTAAGGTTATGATTGACTTTATTGTTGCTGAGCAAGTTCAATTTTTATACAATGAAATTCTCTCTTTCCACCCGAATGGCCTTTCTTTTCTGGTTACCTGTAAGAATGGCGAAAATTGGAGTGAGACTTTTTACTCAATAGGTGGTGGGTTTGTAGTAAAAGAAGGGGAAACTAATATAGGTAAAAAGACGGTTGATCTTCCATTCCCCATCAATACGGCGGATGATTTGTTGCATTGGTGTATGAAAGGAATGTCTATTCATGAAGTGGTAATGGAAAATGAATCTGCCTGGCGTGTAGAAGCTGAAACGAGAAAAGGTATTTTGGCTATTTGGAATAGCATGAAAGAATGTACCTATCGTGGCTGCCATACACAAGGACAATTACC
>JAYTSC010000439.1:0-2413 GCA_043745885.1 Bacteroidota bacterium
TTTGCGGTAAATACCTAATCCGAAAATCCAAAACTGTTAATATTTTTATAGTTGATTCATTTGTAATTTGAACAAAAAAATTGTTTCATTATGTTACAATTTGCAAAAAAAGTACACGAAATCTTATCGATAACTTCAGATTTTAATCAACCCATATGCAAAGAATTCAAAGTATTCAAACCCGTATTTATGAAATGCGTGGAGAAAGAGTCATGCTTGATTACGATTTAGCTGATTTGTACGAAGTAGCTACCAAGGTATTAAACCAGTCTGTAAAACGAAATATGGAAAGATTCCCTGAAGACTTTATGTTTCGCATAAACCAATTAGAATGGCAAATGATGCGGTCACAATATGTGACCGCATCGGAGGATAGTTCCTCGGCAGGAATTCAATTTATTTCAAATACCCAAACAAAGCGAAATACAAATACACTTCCTTATGCTTTTACGGAACAGGGAATTGCAATGTTAAGTGCAGTGTTGCACTCAAATAAGGCTATTCAAATGAATATTGCCATAATGAGGGCTTTTGTAGAAATAAGAAAAATTGTATTACAACAAAACGATTTGAAAATGCAAATGAAAGAAATAAAGGATAGATTGGGTGTACATGACGCACAATTAAACCAAATTTACGAGGCTATTGAAAATATATTAGATGACAAAGCAGCACAAAGAAAATGGGAAGAAAGAGTTAGGATTGGATTTAAACTCCCAATAGACTAAATGATGATGTTGTATAAAAAAATAATTGACTAGCGAATAGCTAGAAACAAATTCTTTCAGTACTTTTAAAAGCTATAAGGCTCATTTCATTTTAATTAAAACATATTTTATGAATTCACGTCGTAACTTTTTACAAAAATTGACGGGTTCTGCTATTGCTTTTACTGTTTTACCTCGTATAGGCTTATCCAATACAAATCAGTTAATTGAGCTGCCTTATGATGGCCCTGTTTTGCGGGTAGCTATCATGGGCCTTGGCAGTTATGGCACCCGTGTTGCAGAAGCTATGCAATCTTGTAAAAAAGCAAAATTAGTTGGTGTAATCAGTGGCACTCCCGGTAAAATAAAAAGCTGGCGGGAAAAATATAATATCCCTGAAAAAAATTGTTACAATTATGAAAATTTTGACCAGCTAAAAAACAATCCAGATATCGATGCTGTTTATGTGATTACTCCTAATTCCTTACATCATGATCAGGTAATACGGGTTGCCAATGCCGGCAAGCACGTTATTTGTGAAAAACCGATGGCATTGAATGCCATCGAGGGACAAGAAATGATCACTGCTTGTGATAAAGTAAAAGTAAAATTACTGGTAGGGTACAGAATGCATTTTGAACCCAAAACCCTCGACATTATTCGGATGAGAAATGAGGGTGAGTTTGGGAAAATAAAATTCTTTCAGGGCTTATGTGGCTTCCGAATAGGAGATCCCAATCAATGGCGGTTGAATAAAAAATTAGCAGGTGGAGGATCGATGATGGATATTGGAATATACGCAGTAAATGGTGCCCGTTATATGGTTGGAGAAGAACCTATTTGGATAACTGCACAAGAGACCAAAACAGATTTCCAAAAGTTTACAGATGGTGTTGATGAAACCATTCAGTTTCAAATGGGATTTCCAAGTGGTGCTGTTGCTTCTTGTTTGTCTACTTATAGTATGAATAATCTAGATCGCTTTTTTCTGGATGGAGAAAATGGGTTTGCTGAATTACAGCCCTCTACTGGTTATGGTCCAATAAAAGCCAAAACCCATAAAGGTGAATTAATACAACCCCATGTTACCCATCAAACGGTTCAGATGGAGGAGATGGCTGCTATACTTTTAGAAAATAAACAACCGATGGTTCCGGTAGATGGTAAAGAAGCATTAAAAGATTTAAAAGTTATTGATGCAATTTATGAGGCCGTGAAAACAGGTAAAAAAGTGGCGTTACAAATGTGAAATGACCTTCAAGAATTAAAGTAAATTCAATAGGTATCATTTTGTTTAACACTTACTAATAACGTAGGGTTACTGCCTAAACTTATATTGACTATCAGTATCAGTATCAGTATTAATTTTTATATTGCATTCTTTAAAAAAAACATTTATTAATGAATAGTTTTCGGGTATATATCTTCAATGCATTTTTTATCTTGTTAATGTTTATCAGTTGTAGTAAAACAAGTACTGGTGATTCTTCTATACCGGTTACGCCTATTATTCCAGTTATTCCACCCGCTGAGAAGCCTTATCAATTGGTATGGTCAGATGAGTTTGGTACGGATGGTTTAGTTGATACTAGTAAATGGGCTTATGAAGAAGGAGGAAATGGTTGGGGAAATAATGAATTGCAATATTATACAAGGTCCAGATCTGAAAATGCAAGAATTTCCGGTGGTAATTTGGTGATAGAAGC